>DASTBI010000262.1 GCA_035712145.1 Candidatus Eisenbacteria bacterium
CAGGTCGCGACGGTCGGTCCCGGCTGGACCGGCTCGTGGGGCATGGGGTTGTTCGGGATGCAGATTCATAGCTGGGGTCGAGCCTCCGCTCGTTCTTGGTCCGGTAGCTCTTTCGTAGCCGTCTTGCGTGAGCGGCTCGGAACGGTGCGCTGACCAGGAGTCGAGACGCCTGTCCGTCGCTGTCTTGCGTGAGCGGCGCGGACCAGTGCGCTGACAGAAGTCGAAAGGGAACGGGACGGGAATGGGAATCCCCAGCGAGAGGCGCGGGGGGCACATGGCACAGCCCCCCGCCGAACTCATCGAGCTTCACTGCCACAGCCTGACGACGCTCTTGGTGATTGGGGGCCAAGCGATGGAACGTCGGGCTGTGGCTATTTCTTTCCATCGCACGAGCCACGTCTCGAGCGGACCCTTCGTCACCGTGGACTGCCGACAGGAGGAAGACCGGCTCCGTCTGGCGCTCCAGGCGCTGATGGCCGATACCGCTCCTGATCCAGGGCCGGATCCGATTCGCGCCGCTTGGTCGGGCACGTTGTTCCTCGACCAGGCCGATGCGCTCTCCGCGGACTGCCAGCGGCTACTGGCCTGGTTCGCGCAACACACTTTGGAAGGCTCGGTCGGCGCCGATGGCGGCTGGCCCGTGCGCCTCGCGGTGGGGGTCGCGGGAGATCCGGACGTTCTCGGCTTCATCCCCGAGCTCAGGGACGAGATCGACAAGCTTCGCATCGATCTCGACGAGGTCGAAGCCGGCGCGGCCTGATCGCGCATCCATCCTGTCGCACCGCTTCACTCGCCCGGGCTCGACGGCCCGCCACTTCCGAGTGGCGGGCTTCCTTTTTCGGGCGTGAGACGCCGCGCGTCACGCAGCGCCTGCCGGAGCAGGAACTCGATCTGAGCGTTCAGGCTGCGCAAGTCGTCGGCGGCCCATTTCTGCAGGGCCGCCAACGTCGCCGGGTCCAGTCGCAGCAGGAAGGGCTTGCGCGCCACGGGGAGCCGCCTATTGATAGAGCGAGCCGGCGTTCACCACGGGTTGGGTGTGCTGGTCGCTGCACAGAACGACAAGCATGTTGCTCACCATGGCCGCCTTGCGCTCCTCGTCGAGCTGCACCACCTGCTTTCGCGAAAGCTGTTCCAGCGCCATTTCCACCATCCCGACGGCGCCTTCGACGAACTTCTGGCGCGCGGCGACGATGGCGCTGGCCTGCTGGCGCCTCAGCATGGCGCCGGCGATCTCCGGGGCGTAGGCGAGATGGCTGATTCGTGCCTCGATCACCTGGACCCCGGCCTTCTCGAGTCGCTCCTGGACTTCGCGACGCAGCTCGTCCGCGATCTCGACCGGCTGGCCGCGTAGAGAGACTTCCTTTTCCTCGTGCGCGTCGTAGGCGTAGGACGTCGCCAGATTGCGGAGCGCCGCCTCGCACTGCACGTGGACGAAGTTCTCGTAGTTGTCGACCTCGAACATCGCCTCGGCCGAGTCCACGACCTTCCACACGATCACCGCGGCGATCTCGATCGGGTTGCCGTGGTTGTCGTTCACCTTGAGCTTGGCGCTCTCGAAGTTGCGGACTCTCATCGACACGCGCCGGCGGGCGGTGAAGGGGTTGACCCACCACAGCCCCGTCTTTCGCATGCTGCCCGCGTAGTTCCCGAACAGTGTCACCACCTGGGCTTCGTTGGGGTTCACGATGAACAGACCGAAGAACATCAGGCTGTCGATCCCCAGCGCGAGAAGGCCGCCGATGACGGCCCACCCCTCGTGGCTACGTATCGCGAACACCAGCAGCCAAGCGGAGGCGAAGAACGCGACAGTCCACAGGAGCAACATGGGGACACCTGCCAGGGCACGAACCTCTCTTTCGCGGAACATCTGAGCTCCTCCTTTCAGCGATGTCATACTGATATCACATTGATAACGGAGAAGCCAGGTGAAGAGTTGCAGAGAGCCAGGAACGAAGAATGGAAGTGTTTGAGGTAGTTGACCTTAGCCTAGGTTCGACGGCGAGGCCGGGGCCTGGCGACCGGCGTTCTGCGGGGTGGCTGGCCGTCCGCCTGGTCCGCCCTTTCGGCGGCGTCGACCAAGGCCTTGGGGGCGCGGACCTCCATCGCCAGCAGAGCGTGCGACAGCGTCTTGCCCTGCGCGTCGAGCCTCAGGGACACGGTGCCGCCGCCACCCAGCGATTCATGGAGGAGGAAGTTGAGCGCCGTCAGATTGGGCACCTCGTGGCGCTCCACGCGACCGTGGCAAATGCCTTTGAAATGACGCTTCACCACGGCGGCCGTGAGCGTGCGGCGCAGCCACGGGTAGATCTCGGGCGACCGAGCGATGACGCCGATGTTGCACATGTCGCCTTTGTCGCCGCTGCGCGCGTGAGCCAGTCGTGAGAGCGGGACCGTGACGACCTTCGCGCTGCCTCGCACCGGTGGCGCCGAGAATCGGGGCAAGGGCGGAACCGGCGACTGCGCGAGGAGGGGCGTGGGCCATTCGAGCGTCTGCTCGCCCTCGCGGGTGACGAGCCGCGGCTTCACGCGATCGCGAGGAACCAGGGCGGGCCAGTAAGCGACGACGTCCTGCGCCTGGGGCCTTCCGCCGGTCACCGCCACGCCGGGAGGGCCCGAGAGAATGACCGCCGGGATCATCTTCGCGAACTGCTCGATCTTGTCGCGGTCGCGGTCGCGAACCGACAGCCGCAGGAGCACCTCGGAGGGATCGCGCTCGGGCGCCAGCGGCCCCCAGCACGCGGAGTGGCCCACCAACTCCGCGTGCGTCTCGATGAATTCGACGCCCAGGCGGCGCCAGAACAGGTCGGCGAAGGCGCGGGCCTTCGCCACCGCTTCGGGCGCCGAGATGATCAGCGATCCGCTCGCCTTCCAGCCGTCGAAGTAGGAAGCGCTCACCTTGAGCGAGCCGGGCGCCGGCCGGCCGCGCACGCCCCAGACGCGCACGCGATCGCGGCCCGCCTGCTCGAGCCGGATCGAGCCGAAGTCGGCGGTGACGTCCGGCGTGATGTAGGAGCGAGGGTCGCCCATCTCGTAGACCAGCTGCTCGGTCACGGTGCGCACGGTCACGGCTCCGCCCGTCCCGGCGTGCTTGGTGACCACGAACGATCCATCAGGGAAGACCTCGATCACCGGATAGCCGATGGACTCGAAGTGACGGATGCGGCGCCAGTCGGTGAAGTTGCCTCCGGTGCTCTGAGCGCCGCACTCGATGATGTGCCCGGCGACGATTCCCGCCGCCAGGCGGTCCCAGTCGTCGGCGGCCCAGCCGAAAGCATGGATCATCGGCGCGAGCGTGATGCCGGTGTCGGTGCATCGTCCCGTGACCACGATCTGCGCGCCGCTCTTCAGCGCCTCGACCACCGGCCAGGCGCCGAAGTAGGCGTTCGCCGACGAGACGCGATCGCGTACCTGCTGGAACGAAGTGCCGTCGTCCATGTGATCCAACGCGACGCCGGTGGCGTTCAGCTCGCCCAGGCGATCCATCAGGTCATCACCTACCACGGCGGCGACTTCGAGCTGGTGCCCGTGCTGCTGGATGCGCTCCAGCAGGGTGCCCCGGCAGGCGAGAGGGTTCACGCCGCCGGCGTTGGTGATGACCTTGGTGCCGTGCTCGACCAGGAGCGGAAGCGCTTCCTCGACCTGCGCGATGAAGTCGCGCGCATATCCGGTCTTCGAATCGCGGGCGCGCTGCTTCTGCATGATGGACATCGTGATCTCGGCCAGGAAGTCGAGCGTCACGTAATCCACAGCGGCCAGCTCGACCTGACGCTTGAACTGCGAGAGGTCGTCGCCCCAATAACCGCCAGCGTTGGCGATGCGGATCATGTCCGGCATGGGTTCGCGGCACGCTAGCCGCTCGATCTCGGGGCGTCAACTTTCAGCCGCGCCGTGACGCGCCTGTCGCCGCCGATTACCCTCGCGCCATGCCTTCGAGTCCCAAGCGCTCGGCGAAGCGTCGTTCCAGGTCTCACGGGGAATCCCGACCGCGCGCTGTCGTGCCACGATCGTCCGGCGGTCTCCTCAGGCCCTCGGCCGATGCCTGGCTCATTCTCGGGCTTGCGCTGTTCGCGGTGCTCGTGCGGCTGCCGCATCTCGGATGGGGGCTGCCGGTCGTCGAAGAAGAGGCGCTCCCGATGAAGAAGGCCTTTGCCATGTGGGGCTGGGATACAGGTCACATCGACTGGAACCCTCACACCGCCGGCTGGCCGTCGCTGTCTTTCTATCTGCAGCTCCTGGTTCAGCACCTGCATTACGGCATTGGCCGGTTGAGCGGAGTGTTTCACGACCGTGGCGATTACTTCGTGGCGCACTGGCTCGACCCCGGGCCGCTGCTGCGAATCTCGCGCGGCGTGAGCATCCTGGCGTGTGCCATCACGGTGGCCACGGCGGGGCGCCTGACTCTGCGGCTGGCCGGCCGTCCAGCCGCGCTTCTGGTGGGTGGCTTGCTCGCGCTCTCCCCATTGCTCGTGGAGCACTCGCAGCTCGTCATCCCCGACATCCTCGCGGCCCTGTTCGCGATGCTGGCCGTGGAACGAATCGTGTCGATCTCCGTCCGTGACCAACGCTCGGACGATGTATGGGCCGGAATCTGGATCGGACTCGGAGCGTCCAGCAAGTACACGCCACTCCTCTTGATCCCGGGGCTCCTCGTCGCTTATGGACTGCGCCTCGAGGGAAGGCTCTGGCGCAGCTCCCGGCCGCTGATCGCGTTGGCGGTTGCGGCTGTCGCGTTTCTCGTCACCAGCCCGTTCCTGCTCCTCGATCCGCAAGCGCGGGCGCGAGACGTGGCCCAACAGGTTCTCCATCTCACCAGCGGCCATCTCGGCACCGAGACTGGAGGCCTCGGCATCATCCGATACATCACGCATGTCCTGGGGCCAGGGCTCGGATGGGGCGGCTTGGTGGTCGCGATGGCTGGCTTCGTCTGGGGAGCCTCGCGTGGAGGGAAGGGGTGGCGAGCCGTGTTGTTCTGCCTAGTGCCCTACTACCTGGGGCTGGCGTTCCTTCGCACTCAATTTCCACGCTACGCGCTGCCGATCGCCGCTCCGCTCGCCCTCGGCGCCGGCGCTCTCGTGGCATGGATCCAGTCGGCTTCGCTCCCGGGGCGGGCCAAGGCGGCGCTGATCATGATCGCCGCCGTCGTGGCATGGACACCGGCGGCGCTCGGCGCATGGCAGTACCACCAGCGCCAAGGGAAGGCGTCCACACAATCGCTCGCCGACCAGTTCGTGCGGGACGCGAACCGGAATGGACGCGTGCTCACGGCCGCCGAGGTGCTGAGTCTTTCGCTTCCCACGGACCGCGCGGCGCAAGCCGCCCTCCGCGGGGCGACCACGCTTTCTCCGGAGCAGCAGCAGCGCATGATGGCCCAGCCCAAGTACAACATCGACTTCGTGCCGATGTACACCGTGCAGCCCGAAGAGGCGGCGCGCTACTACGACATTCGGCACTTCACCGCTCACGACCATGTCGTGATCACCGACGCCGTCCGCACCCGCTATCTCGCCGACACGGTGCGTTTCGCGGCTCAAGCGCGCTTCTATCGCGATCTCGATCGTTATGCAGTCGAGGCGGCGCGATTCTCCGCCGGACCCCACGTTCGCGGCGCCGAGATCCGCGTGTACCGCATGCCGCCCGAAGCCGTCGAGCGCACCGAGCAGGATCGCGGCGTGCTCGTGATCCCGGCGTTGGAGCCGACGGTGCGCATCCACATGACCGATTACATGGAGTTCAACGAGGGGATGGCGCGAGCGGCTTACTTGCGGGGTCAGTGGAGCAGGGCGGCGCGTTACTACGGCGCGATGCTCCAGGCCGGCGAGGCCGGTTGGATGACGGAAGTCGAAACCCTGCCGCTGGTCCGAATGCTGGCCATGCTCGAGGAACGATCCGGGGCCAAGGCCGCGGCCATTCACCACTACGAGAGCTATCTCGCGCGCGTGCCCGGCGATACCGCCGCCCGCGCTGCCCTGGCCCAGCTCCGTGCCGCGCCGGGGCGCGCCGGAACTTCGCCCAGGCCCTAGCAGCCCTTGCGGTTGCCTCGTCCGCGCGACGGATGCTAGCTTGGATTTCGCACGCCGAGCCACGAGCGTGCGCACGCCCCGCCGGTCCCGGCCGCGGCGCATGAATCCAAATCGAATCGAGGACCCCATGTCCGCCGTCCGCACGCTGACCCTGGCCGACGTCGCGTGGCCGCGCGTTGGTCTCCTCCGTGACACGGTGCTGATCCTGGCGGCCAGCGTCATCACCGCGCTCGCCGCGCAGATCGCCATTCCGTTGCCTTGGTCTCCGGTGCCGCTGACCGGTCAGAGCTTCGCCGTGCTGCTTTCGGGAGCGGCCCTCGGCGCACGCCGTGGTTTTCTGGCGCAAATGGTCTATCTCGCCGGAGGCGCCCTCGGTCTGCCGTTCTTCGCCGGCGGCGGCGCCGGCCTCGTCAAGCTGCTCGGGCCGACCGGCGGATACCTCATGGCCTTTCCGTTCGCGGCGGCCCTGACCGGCTTTCTGGCGGAGCGCGGCTGGGATCGCCGCTTCTTCACCACGTATGCGGCGCTGCTGCTGGGTAGTGCTTTGATCTTTGCCGGCGGGCTTTCATGGCTGGCGCGCTTCCTGCCGGCGGATCAACTGCTGATGAGCGGCCTGCTGCCGTTCATCCCGGGCGACCTGATCAAGTCCGCGTTCGCTTCGGCCGTGTTTCCTGCCGCTTGGCGCTGGGCTCATCGCCGCCACGGGAACGACGTGTGACGATTCGCTCCGTCGCCGTCCTGGGTGGCGGCATCATGGGCCGCGGCATCGCCTACGCCTCGGCGCTCGCCGGTTACGACACGCGGCTCCAGGACGTGAACCGCGGAGCGCTCGATCAGGCGCGCGCGGAGATCCATGGTCTGCTCGAGAAAGGCGTGGCGGCCGCCAAGGTCGATGCCGCGAAAGCCGCGGATGCCAAGTCGCGGCTCGAGACCGTGGCCACGATCGATGAGGCGGTCCCCGAAGCGGATCTGGTCATCGAGGCAGTTCCCGAGAACATGAGCCTCAAGCTCGAGATCTTCGAGAAGCTCGATCACCTCACGCCTTCCGCAGCGCTGCTCGCCACGAACACCTCATCGCTTTCGATCACCGAGATGGCCGGCGCCACGAGGCGCCCCGGCCAGGTGCTCGGCATGCACTTCTTCAATCCGGTTCACCGCATGAAGCTGCTGGAAGTGGTGCGTGGACTGGAGACTCATGACGCGGCCATCGCGGCCGCCATCGAAGTCGGCGAGCGCATGGGCAAGGAGTGCGTGGTGGTGCGTGAGTCGCCCGGCTTCGTGACCTCGCGCATCAACGCGATGATCGGGAACGAGGCCTTCTACATGTTGCAGGAAGGCGTGGCGAGCGCGCGCGACATCGACAAGGCGCTGAAGCTCGGCTTGAACCACCCGATGGGTCCATTCGAGCTCGTGGATCTGGTCGGGCTCGATACCAGGCTTTCGATCCTGCGCTTTCTGCACCGGACGCTCGGGGAGAAGTTCCGCCCCTGCCCGTTGCTGGAGCAATACGTGGCCGCGGGCCGCACCGGCCGGAAGAGCGGCCGTGGTGTCTACGACTACTCCTCGACATGACACCGGCGCGCAAGAAGAAGGCAACGCGAAAGGTGTCCAGGACTTCGCCCCGGCGCAAGGCCAAGCCCGCCCTGCGGGTGGTCCGTGCTCCACGCGCGAAGCGCGCGGTGGGCGCCGCTGCGGCGTCGTTCCCGCAACGCGCCGGCGCATCGGCCAAGCAGCTATTGATGTTCGAGCTGATTCGCGCCCGCGCGGCATTCCTCGCGGCGATCCATGGGCTCAGCGCGGCTTCCGCCAACGAGCCGATGGGCGAGGGGCGATGGAGCGCCCGCGAGACGGTGCTCCACCTGATCACGCGCGATCAGGCGCGGCTGCGCGAGAGCGAATCCACCCGCCATGGCCAGGAGGCCTCGTGGAAGGGGGTCGAGGAGCCCGCGATGGGAATCCTCAACGCCGAGCTGATGGCGCCGCTGCGCCACCTGGATTGGGAGGACGCGCTGCGCGCGCTCCATCGCGTTCGCGAACAGCTCATGGAAGAAATCGAGAGCGTCGCCGAGGACCCGGCCGAAATGTGGAGCTCCGAGCATCCGTTCGGCTGGATGCTCCACGTGCTGCCGCCTCACGACCGCCATCACGCCGACATGATCAAGCGCTGGCGCCTCGCGCGCGCGCGCTAGCGGAGGTTCCATCCATGACCGACACGCTCGCGCCGGTGCAGCCGGCCCGGCTCATCATCAACGGTGAAACCGTCGACGCCGCCTCGGGCGAGACGTTCACGACCTACAATCCCGCCACCGAAGAGCCGATCTGCGCGGTCGCCAAAGCCGGTCCGGAAGACGTGGATCGAGCGGTCAAGGCGGCGCGCGCGGCATTCGAGAGCGGGCCCTGGCCGCGCATGCGCCCGGCCGAGCGCCAGCGCATCCTGTGGAAGCTCGGCGACCTGATTCTCGCGCATGCCGACGAGATCGCGCGGCTCGAGACCATGGACAACGGCAAGCCCATTTTCGAGTCGCGCCAGGTGGACATCCCCACGGTCGCCGGGTGCTTCCACTACTTCGCGGGCTGGGCCACCAAGCTCGGCGGCGAGACCGTGCCGGTGAACCCCGGCTACCTCACCTACACACTGCGCGAGCCGGTCGGTGTGGTGGGCGCGATCATCCCCTGGAACTTCCCGATGATCATGGTGGGCTGGAAGGCGGCGCCCGCGCTGGCCGCCGGCAACTGCGTGGTGCTCAAGCCCGCCGCCGAGACGCCGCTCACCGCGGTGCGCATCGGCCAGCTGGCCCTGGAGGCCGGTCTTCCTCCGGGGGTGTTCAACGTGCTGCCCGGACCCGGCTCGAGCGCGGGTGCTGCGCTGGTGCGACACCCGGGGGTGGACAAGATCACCTTCACCGGCTCGACGGAAGTGGGCCGGCAGATCATGCGCGAGTGCGCGGACTCGGTGAAGAAGGTCACGCTCGAGCTGGGCGGCAAGTCTCCGAACATCGTCTTCGCCGATGCCGACCTCGATGCCGCCGTGCGCGGCGCCTACAACGGAATCTTCTACGGCAAGGGCGAGGTGTGCGCCGCGGGCTCGCGGCTGCTGGTAGAGAAGAGCGCCCACGACGAGGTGCTGGCGAAGCTCACGGAGCGCACGCAGAAGCTGACCCCAGCCGATCCGCTCGATCCCAAGACGCGGATGGGAGCGCTGGTCAACGAGTCGCAGATGAAGAAGGTCCTCGGCTACGTCGAAGCGGGCGTGGGCGAGGGAGCGCGGATCGCCGCCGGCGGCAAGCGCCAGCCGGTCAACGGCAAGGGCTGGTTCGTCCAGCCCACTCTTCTCGCCGGCGTCGAAAACCACATGCGCGTCGCGCAGGAGGAGATCTTCGGACCGGTGCTGAGCGTGATCCCGTTCGAAGGGGTCGATGACGGTGTGGCCAAGGCCAACGACATCTTCTACGGCCTCGCCGCGGGCGTGTGGACCCGAGACGTGAAAAAGGCTCACACGGTGGCGCGCCGCCTGGCGGCGGGCACGGTGTGGGTCAACCTTTACAACTTCTACGATCCCGGCATGCCCTTCGGCGGCGTCAAGGGATCCGGCTTCGGCCGCGATCTCGGCGCCGACAGCCTGCGCGAATACACGCAGGTGAAGAGCGTGTGGGTGAATCTCGAATAGAGGCCAGCATGCTTCGTCTCATGGAAGTGCTGCTGTACACGTCCGACATGAAGCGCATGCGCGCTTTCTACGAGCGCGAGATCGGGCTCCGCCACGATACGGCGGAAGCCAATTGGACTTCGTATCCGACTCGCGGCGCGTTGCTCGCGCTGCGGCCGGTGTCGCAGGGACACCCGCCCCACGCCGAGATCACGTTTGCCACCGAGGATCTCGAGTCCGCGCTCCGCACGCTCGCCGATCGGGGCGTGAAGATGACCGGCCAGATCCAGATGCACGGCTGGGGCCGTCTCGCGCGGTTCGTCGATCCGGAGGGAAATGCGCTGGCGGTCGCGCAGCCGACGCAACCGATTCCGATGGGCGATGGCCTTCGGCTGGGCTCCGCGGTGATCCACACCCGCGATCTCGCGGCGGCCAAGGCGTTCTACCACCACGTGCTCGGTCTCAAGATCCTGGTCGATTCGCCGTGGTGGGTGGAATTCGATGGCGGCGCCGCTTCACTGGCTCTGCGACCGCGCGCCGAAGGTGGAGAGGAGAAGGACGGCCCGGGACTCTCATTCGGCTTTCGCATGAGCGGATTGATGGATTGGGCGGAGGAAGCCCGCGAGCGCGGGCTGCACTTCGCCACGGCGCCGCGCGACGAGGACTGGGGGACTTTCGCGGACACGAATGATCCCGACGGCAACGAAGTGCGCTTCTACGAGCCGTCCGGCGAGCCGACCCTCGAAGAGGAGCTGGCGGAAGGATACGAGGACGACGGCGCTCCGCATCAGACCGCGATCCGCAAGCCGCTGAAGAAAGCCTCCAAGGCGGCGAGCCTGGTGGCCATCAAGCCTCGATATCGCTCCAAGGCGAAGCCCGTCCGCAAGCGGCCTTCGGCCACGACGACGCGGGTGGCGTCGGTGCGCGGCGCAGGTCCCGATCGCACGCGCGCCACGCCCAAGCGCACGGGGGACGAGAAGAAGGCGAAGGGCAAGCCGGCGATCGGCCGCTTGCGGAAAGCGGAACGCCGCTCGGTGGTGCGCAAGAAGACCGCGGTGGCCACCGCCAGCAAGGGCCGGCCCGTGAAACGGGCTGCGGCACGCAAACCGAAGCGAGGCCGCCAGCGGTGAGCGAGCCCCGCGTCCTGCTGGCTGGTGCGACGCGCACTCCGATCGGCAACTTCGGCGGCGCGCTCGCGTCTTCTTCGGCCGCCGAGCTCGGGGGCCTGGCCGCGCGGGCGGCGCTCGAGCGTGCCGGGATCTCCGGCGAGGCCGTCGACGAAGCGATCGTCGGTCACGCGCGGCAGGCGGGTAACGGACCCAATGTCGCGCGCCAGATCGTCCGGCGCGCCGGCCTTCCCGACTCGGTGCCGGCCTTCACCATCCACAAGGCCTGCGCCTCGGGCATGCAGGCGGTGGTGAGCGGCGCCCAGAGCGTGAAGCTCGGCGACAGCCACGTCGTGCTGGCGGGAGGCACCGAGCACATGTCGAGCATTCCCTTCCTCGCCATGGATGTGCGCTGGGGAAAGAAGCTCGGCGACGAGCCGCTGGTGGACGCCATGTTTCGCGACGGCTACCTGTGCCCGCTCTGCGATCAGTTGATGGGCGAGACGGCCGAAACGCTGGCCACCGAGTTCAAGATCTCTCGTGAAGAGCAGGACCGTTATGCCATGGAGAGCAATCGGCGCGCGGCGCGGGCGTGGGACGAGGGACGTTTCACGAAGGAAGTGGTGAGCGTGACCGTCGGCACGGGGCGCAAGGCCGCCACCATCGAGCGCGACGAGCACTTCCGCTCCGACTCGACCTTCGAGGAGATGGCGAAGCTCCGGCCCGTCTTCAGGAAGGACGGCACGATCACGGCGGCCAACGCTTCGGCGATCACCGACGGCGCCGCCGCGATGGTCGTGCTGTCCGAAGAGGCCGCCAAGCGTCTCGGCGTGGAGCCGCAGGCCGCGCTGATCGGCTATGCCTCGGTCGCGATCGATCCCGCCCGCATGGGAATCAGTCCGGTGCCGGCGACGCGCAAGCTGCTCGAGAAGCACCGGCTCACGCTGGACCAGATCGACGTCGTGGAGCTGAACGAGGCGTTTGCCGCGCAGGTGCTTTCCTGCGACCGGGAGCTCCGCTTCGATCGGGAAAGGCTCAATGTGAACGGCGGCGCCATCTCGCTCGGCCACCCGACCGGCATGAGCGGGAACCGGAT
>DASTBI010000263.1 GCA_035712145.1 Candidatus Eisenbacteria bacterium
TCCGGATTCGTGTGAGGCCCCCAGGGCTGCGCGCCCTCGGCGCCCGTGCCGGCCGCCGACTTCCTGCTCGAGCACATGAGCCGCACGCTGTTCGATCCGGTGGATCCCCAGGAGATCGGATCGCTCGATCCCAAGCTCCACGCGCGCGTCAACGGTGAGATCTATCGCTTCGCGACCGCGGCCTCACGCGGGCGCTTCGTGAAAGACCCCGTGCGCTGGTGCGGGATCCTGCGCGACCCGGTGAGCTCGGTGAGGTTCTATCCGGACCGCTTCTCGCCGCGCTTCGATACCGAGGAGAGCCCCTACTTCTTCGAGTCGGACTCGACCTTCAGCGCCTTCAAGAAGGATCCGGAGAAGTACGCGATTCACCGGAAATGAGACCGGTTCCCGGGACCGCTCTCAGCCCACCGAGACCGGCTGACGTTCCTCTTCGCGCAGCCCGTAGAGCGGCTGGTACTTGCCCCACAGGTAGTCGAGATAGGGACCGGTGCTGAGCTTGCCTCCGGTCGCGCGCTGGATGATCTCGTCCGCCGTGAACTTGGAGCCGTGCCGGTAGACGTTGTCCGTCATCCAGCCGCGCAGCGAGCCGAACTCGCCGCGGCGGATCTCATCCGGGATGCCGGGCTTCGCCTGGAGAGCCGAGCGGTAGAGCTGGGCCGAGAGCACATTCCCGATCGTGTAGCCCTGGAACGCGCCGCCGATCGGACCGGCGAACCAATGGACGTCCTGAAGGCAGCCCTGACGATCGTCAGGCACCTGGACCCCGAAGTCGGCCTCGAAGCGCTCGCGCCAGGCGCGGGGCAGGTCCTTGACCGCGAGCTTGCCCTCGAGCATCTCGAGCTCGAGCTCGAAACGGAGCATCACGTGGAGATTGTAGGTCACCTCGTCGGCGTCCACGCGGATCAGCGACCGCTCCACCTTGTTGATGGCGGCGTAGAAGGCCTCGCGCGACACATCGCCGAGCTGCTTGGGGAAGGCCTTCTGGATCTCGGGGTAGAAGAACTCCCAGAAACCGGCGCTGCGCCCGACCAGGTTCTCCCAGAGTCGTGACTGGCTCTCATGGACTCCGCTCGACGTGCCGGCGGCGAGCGGAGTGCCCTCGAGCTTCATGTCGATGCCCTGCTCGTAGAGGGCGTGACCGCACTCGTGGAGCGTGGCAAAGAAGCCGTCGGAGAGGTCGTCCTCGCGGAGGCGCGTGGTGATCCGCACGTCGCCGAGCGAGAATTTGGTCATGAAGGGATGGTGCGTCTTGTCCTGGCGACCGCGATCGAAGTCGTAGCCGAAGCGCCGGATCACCGCGAGCCCGAAGGCCCACTGGTCGGCCTCGGGCACGCGGCGCTTGAGGCAGGAGTCGTCGACCGCCGGACGCGAGGTGATCGCGCGGACGATGGGCACCAGCCCGGCGCGCAGGGTGCTGAACAGGGAGCGCACGGTGGCCGCCTTCATTCCATAGTCCGAGAAGTCGATGAGCGGGTCGGCGATGTGGTCGTAGCCGGGGAAGCAGTTGGCCATGCGCCGGGAGATGTCGAGCGTCCGCTCGAGCAGGTGCGTGACCTTCGAGAAATCGTTCGCGGGCTTCGCCGTGGTCCAAGCCTGATAGGCGAGCGGGGTGTGCTCGTTGAGCTCGACGACGAGCGAGGTCGGGATCTTGACCGATTGTTCCCAATCGCGACGGGTGACCCTCACCAGCGATGCATCATCGGAGTCGTAAGGCAGGTCCTGCGTCTCGCGCGCGGCGGCGTCGAGCAGGCGGCCGGTCTCGGCGTCGGTGAAGCGCTGATGGGAGAGCTGAGTCAGTGTGGCGATCTGCCGGCCACGAGCCGCGGCGCCTCCAGGCGGCATGTAGGTCGTTTGATCCCAGCGCAGCACGTCGGCCGCGTGGCGAATGTTGTCGATTTCGAGCAACCGGGATTTGAGCTGGGAGAGCGCGGTCACGAAGTCCTCCACGGTCGAGGGCGGCCTCTTCGGGGGTGCCGCATCCTACCCGAGGAACGCCGCGACGGCCACTTTTGGCGGCGGGATGGCCTTGACGGGGTGCTAGATTCAGCCTTCACACACGGAGGAGGCCTCCATGAAGCTGCGATACCTCGATCGAGCCATTGCGGTGGCTCTCCTGGCCGCCATCGCGGGACCGGCGGCGGTCCAGAGCGCGACGCCTGCGTCCAAGCCCGCGGCCAAACACGTCACGGCTCAGGCCGCGAAGGCCGCGCCGGGCGTCCCCGACGATCCATACCTGTGGCTGGAAGAGGTCGAAGCTCAGAAGTGCCTGGACTGGGCGAGCCAGCGCAACGCCGAATCCGCCAAGGCCATCACCACGAAGCCAGGATTCGATGCGATGGAAGCGCGCTTCCTGGCCATCCTGGACTCCAAGGCCAAGATCCCGACCATCGAGAAGATCGGCGCGCACTACTACAATTTCTGGAAAGACCAGAACCACGAGCGTGGCATCTGGCGCCGCACCTCGCTCGAGGAATACCGCAAGGCCGAGCCGGCCTGGGAAACGGTCATCGACCTCGACGCGCTATCCAAGGCCGAGAGCACGCCCTGGGTGTGGCACGGCGTGGAGGCGCTCTCGCCCGACTATTCGCGCTGCCTGATGAAGCTGTCCCGCGGCGGCGCCGACGCGGAAGTGGTGCGCGAGTTCGATCTGGGCGCCAAGTCCTTCGTGGCCGGCGGCTTTTCCCTGCCCGAAGCCAAGAGCGACGTGGAGTGGAAGAACAAGGACATGATCTACGTCGCCACCGACTTCGGCCCGGGCTCGATGACCAGCTCGGGCTACCCGCGCATCGTCAAGGAGTGGAAGCGCGGCACGCCCCTGTCGAGCGCCACGACCATCTACGAAGGGAAGGCCGAGGACGTGTGGGCGGGCGCCTCTCGCGACGACACCCCGGGTTTCGAGAGACACTTCGTCTATCGCGGCATCACCTTCTACACCCACCAGATGTTCCTGCTCCGCGACGGCAAGCTGGTCACGATCGAGAAGCCCGTCGACGCCGACCTGGGAACGTTCGGGGAGTGGATGCTGCTCAAGCTGCGCACCGACTGGACGACGAACGGGAAGACCTGGCCCCGGGGCGCCCTGCTGGTCACGAAGTTCGACGACTTCATGGCCGGCAAGCGCGACTTCCAGATGCTGTTCGAGCCCACGGCGCGCAAGTCTCTCGATGAGTACGCCACGACTCGAAGCGCGATCCTGCTGAACGAGCTGGACAACGTGCACAACCGGATCTACACGCTGCGGCTCGAGAAAGGCTCGTGGACCCGCACGCCGTTCCCCGGATTGCCGGAATTCGGCAAGGTGTACTTCAAGGCCGTCGACTCGCGCGAGTCCGACGACTTCTGGCTCACCACCACCGATTTCACGACACCGACCCGGCTCCACATCGCCCGCGTGGGCGGAGGACCGGCGGAGCAGCTCAAGCAGCAGCCGGCGTTCTTCGACGCGTCGCAGCTCCAGGTCAGCCAGCACGAGACGACCTCGAAGGACGGCACCCGAATCCCGTACTTCCAGGTGTCGCCCAAGGGGATGAAGCTCGACGGCAGCAACCCCACCCTGCTCTACGGATACGGTGGCTTCGAGATCTCGGAGCTGCCGACCTACAGCGCGACCCGCGGTGCGGGCTGGCTGGAGAAGGGCGGCGTGCTGGTGGTGGCCAACATCCGGGGCGGGGGCGAGTTCGGCCCGGCGTGGCACCAGGCGGGGGTGAAGGAACAGCGCCACCACTGCTACGAGGACTTCATCGCGGTGGGCGAGGACCTGGTGAAACGGAAGATCACGACGCCGCGCCGCCTGGGATGCATCGGCGGGTCCAACGGCGGCCTGCTGGTCGGCAACATGCTGGTGATGCGCCCCGACCTGTTCGGAGCCGTCGTCTCCCAGGTGCCGCTGCTCGACATGCGTCGCTACCACAAGCTGCTGGCCGGCGCCTCGTGGATGGGGGAATACGGCAATCCGGATGAACCGAAGGAGTGGGCATTCATCCAGGAGTGGTCTCCGTATCAAAACGTGAAGGCGGGCGTGAAGTATCCGCCGACGCTGTTCACCACCTCGACCCGGGACGACCGCGTCCACCCTGGTCACGCTCGAAAGATGGTGGCCAAGATGCTCGACCAGGGTCACGACGTGCTCTACTACGAGAACATCGAGGGCGGGCACGGAGGCGCCGCGACCAATGCCCAGTCCGCTCACATGTGGGCGCTGGCCTACATGTTTCTGTGGGGCGAGCTTGGAGGGACCGAGGGCACCACGGCCAAAGGCGAGGCCAAGCAGCCTTAGCCCTCCAGCCACGGACCCAGAGCCCGGCCTGGCCGCCGGGCTCTCGTTTTTTCACTCGGTCAGTCCGGGACCGGAAGGATGTACAAAGCTGCTCGAGAGCAGGCCGGAGGAGAGATCTGGTCCTCGCCTCGCATTTCCTTGTCAGTGCGACAGTTTGCTATCCGATCCCGACCGTTCTCCAGGTGGCACCTCGCTTGCGAACTCGCGGCCACGGAAGCCATTCCACCCCCGTGCATCCTGGAGGACGGCCATGAAGCGCAACCATCTTGCAAATGCCACGGTCCTGGCTCTGGCGCTGATCGCATCGCCAGTGTTGGCACAGTACGGCACGACGCCCACGGACCAGACGAACACATCGACCGCGCCGAATCCGAACAACACGAATCCGTCGACGAATCAGGGCACCACGCCTACGGGGACGACGCAGTCGACCACGATGGACGATCCGAACGCCACGACGACCACCACCACGACGACCACCGACGTGTCGACGACCACCACGACCACGGACGAGTCGCTTCCGGCGACCGGAAGCCCTTTGCCGACCGTGATCGCAGTGAGCTTGGCGGCCATGGCCGTCGGGGCCTGGCTGTCGCGGCCCCAGCCTCGGTCGTAAGCTTGTACATCTGAAAGGGCGAGCGCCGGGTGGATGATCGGGACCGCCTGGCGCCGCCCCGGGGGGATTCATGAAAGAACCCCTGCGAGGTCGAATCGGCCGTGGCCTCACTCTCCTCGGGGGATTGGTACTTGCATTCACTTTAGGCGCCATCCTGGAGACCAAGAGTTTCCAGGAACGCCTGAACCGGCGACTCGAGGCGTTTACAGCGCCTCGAGACACGCCGGTGACGACCCGAGCCGACGCGACGCGTCGTGAGGCCAGCGCGAGTGGCCTCATTGGACGCATCGAGATCGAGCGGCTCGGGGTTTCCGTGCTCGTGGTCGAAGGCACTTCCTCGAAGGCCCTGCGTCGCGGCGTCGGTCATGTCGAAGGCACGGCCTATCCCGGCGAGCGCGGCAACGTCGGCCTGGCCGGCCATCGCGACAGCTACTTCCGTCCGCTCCGGAAGATCGTGGCGGGCGACCGCATCGGGCTGCGCACTCCGGACGGGCACTTCGTCTACGAGGTGGACACCACCCTGATCGTGAGCCCGAAGCGCGGCGATCTGCTGCGGACGGGAGACGATTCGCGGCTGACGCTGGTCACCTGCTACCCGTTCTACTACATCGGCCCGGCGCCGCGGCGCTTCGTGGTCGTGGCCCGCGAGGTGGATGGGAAACGGCGTCTGGGCCACGTCCGAAGCTCGCGCTCGGGGTACGTCGCGAAGGGCGTGCTTCCCTAGGCTTCGGTTCAGCCGATGGCGATGGGGGCTTGAACCGGGCCGCCACCGGATGCGCGCAGTCCGGTAGCGGCCCGGTGCCTCACGCCATCGATCAATTGATCCGCACGACGGAAACGGACTTCATCCCCTGCGGCGTCACGAGACGGATGTAGTAGACGCCGTTCGCGGTCTGCTGGTCGCGGTCGTCCCGACCATCCCACTCGACCGTGTACCAGCGCGGCCCGTCCTGCCAACCCTCCACAAGGCCGCGGATCCGGCGACCCTGCGCGTCGAACACGCCGAGGCTCACATCGGAGGGCCCAGGCAGTGCGTAGGAGACCGAGGTGCGTGACTTGAATGGGTTCGCAGCGTTCTGACGCAGCTGCAGGCCGAGCGGACCCGATGGCACTCCCGTCATGGGCGAGAGCTGGGCGACCTCACTCGAGATCGACTCGACACTGCGTCCACGAAGCTCGGACATGAATTCCCGGGTCGAGGTGAGCTCCAAGCCACTCTCGGTGACCTTGAGCCTTCCCTCGGGAGCGATCGTTCGGTACATGCCACGATCCGCCCGGGTCAGGAAGAGGACGTAACGCTCACCCTCCGCGTAAGGAGGATCCTCGGCGAGGATGTAGTCCTCGTTGCCGGTGCGGAAGAGCTCGACGACGCGGGCCTTGAGCTCGCCGGCGATCACCTTGTCGACCGCGAACAGAATGCGCTGGGTCGGGATCCGGTCCACGCCGTCCTCCAGCCCTTCGACCTGATTCACAAGGTCGGCGCCGGCATTGACGCGCAACACTCGGCCGCTGACCACGGCCAGCGAGCGCGAAAGCGCTTCCTCCATCGTGTTCGGGCGGTCGTGCCAGAAGGCCACGGCCCGCGCCGTGCCTTCGGGGATCTCGCCGGACAGCGGCCCCGACTCTCCGGACACCTCCGGAGTCAAGGACGCGAGATCATCCGGAGCGGTCGCCGCCGGAGCGTTGGCGTACTTGGTCGCGATGTCGTTGATGTTGTGCTGAACGAGGGTGTAGTACGTGTTGATGCTGTAGAAGTAGCCGCCGCCCATGCAGCCGCCGTCGTTCGAGTGGTCGAGCCCGAAGAGGTGCCCGACTTCCTGGCAGAAGATGCCGCGATAGCCGTTCGACGTATAGCTGTAAGAGCGATTGACCCGCGCATGGCCGTGGAGAATGTTGCAGCCGCTCGCGCTTTCGATCGACGCGATGCCGGCCCAGCCGGTGTTTCCGTAATACCCGTCGAAGACGCTCATCTCCGTGTGATAGTTGACGCGGGGAACCGACAGGATCGTCCTCGTGTCCCACTCGGAGACCGCGGCGTTCGCCTGGCTGGACAACGCCGCGGTGACGTACGCAGGGACGGTCCGGTTGGGCTGCCGCCAGCAACTCCAGTTGTGGGCCTGGGCGATCGCGGCTCCGAGAATGGTGGCCAGCACGCATGACGCGACGGTGGTGCAGGTTCTGGTTCGGAGGTTCACGGGCCTTCTCCTTTCCTTCTGGCGATTGCCTGGAAATGGACGAAGGGACCGACTCGCACCCGCGCGCTGAACGCCCGGCCGCGCGCAAATATCCGGACGACATCGATGGATGCGGGGGACCCGCGGCTCGAAGACACCCGAAGTGAATCGTGAGCAAGCCAGCGGCAGGAGAGACTGCAGCCGATCGCAGCGCAGCGTCACGATCGGACGCCGCGTAGGGGTTCCCGGTCAGCGGTCGGTGCAGACTTACGCAAGCGCTGGGTTCGCGTGCGGTTCCGCGGGGGATTTCCGAGCCGTGCGCAGCTTAGTGACACGCTCGGGACGACGCGAGCGCAATTCGCTGAACCCGGCAAAGGAAGCCGGCGAATTGACCTTTTGTCCAGTTTCGGAACAAGGGCTACGGTGTGGCGGAGGAGCTACCCATGACCCTCATCGAGCAGGTCGAGACCGCCGAGCAGATCGCCGCCGTCCAGGATCTCCTGCGTGAGTACATGGCGTGGTCGGACACGCTCACCACGGACAATCGCGCAGCGCCCACCTTCGCCGGCTGGGAGGAGGAGTTCGCCTCGCTGCCGGGAATCTACTCGCCTCCCCGGGGTCGCCTGCTGCTCGCCACGCATGAAGGGCGGCCGGCGGGGACCGTGGCCCTCAAGCCGCACGACGACCAGGTCTGCGAGCTCAAGCGCCTCTACGTGCGTCCCGGATTTCGCGGGCACGACATCGGGCGCAAGCTGGTCGCGGCGCTGATCCAGGCCGCGCGCGATACCGGCTGCAAGCGCATGGTGCTCGACAGCCACGTCTCGATGAAGCGGGCCCACGAGCTCTACGAGTCGGTCGGCTTCGAGCGCGTGCCCGCGCCGGACCACTTCCCCGAAGCGCTGAAGCCGCTCGTGGTGTTCATGGAGCTCGATCTCGAGAAGGCGCGGGTCTGA
>DASTBI010000264.1 GCA_035712145.1 Candidatus Eisenbacteria bacterium
GACGAGCGCGGAGTAGCGTGTTTGCGATCGGAGCGCTCGTCGCAAAACGAGCTGCCCGACCGTGGAAACGCTCCGAATTCGCTGGCGAGCCCGCGATGAGCCACCCGCCCCGGAGGGAGCGCCTGGCTAAGTCAGAAGGCCGCACAGCCTTGACAGGCCCTTTGCCACGGGAGTAAGCCGTTGCGGAATGAGTGAGGCGGGGCGGCGTACTACGAACGAGACGGCAGCCGACGAGGCGGGGCTCGTTCGTGCGGCTCAGGCAGGAGACTCGCGGGCTTTCTCGGAGATCGTGATCCGCTATCAGCGGGCCATCTACCGAGTCGCCTATGGGTTCACACGCGTTCCCGCGGATGCGGACGACCTGGCCCAGGAGACCTTCGTGCGGGCCTATCAGGCGATCGGCCGCTTTCGCGTGGGCGAGCCGCTCTATCCATGGCTCGCGAGGATCGCGTCGAACCTGGCGCTCTCCCTCCTGAGGAGCCGCCGACGGAAGCCCGAGACCCCGCTCGAGCCGTTGCTCGAAGCAGGACAGCAGTGGGGGAAGGAGGAGGATCCCGGCCGCGCCGTCATGGACCGGGAGCAGAAGGAGCATCTGAAACAGGCGCTGTCGGAGCTTTCGCCCGAGCACCAGGCCGTGCTGGTGCTGCGAGGCGTCGAGGAGATGTCATACGAGGAGATCGCCAGGACGTTGAACGTTCCGCTCGGCACCGTGATGTCTCGGCTGTCACGCGCGCGCACCGAGCTGAAGACACGACTCGCGGCAAAGACCGGAGAGACTCATGAGCCACCTGCGTCCTGAAGAGCTGAGCGCCACGCTCGACGACGCGCTTCACGGCGAAGCGCGGGAACGGGCGGAGCGTCATCTCGCCGGCTGCGCGTCGTGCCGGGAGGCGCTCAGAGCACTTGCCAATCAGGATGCAAGCCTCCGCTCGGCGCTCACCCACGACCCCGGAGAGGCGTACTTCCAGGACTTCGCCGCGCGCGTGGAGGACCGCATCCGCGCCGCGGGCCTCAAGGGCGCTCAGGCCCGTCTCGACCGCGAGGGCTTCTGGGGCTGGCTCTCGTCTCCTCGCCGTCTCGCGTGGGCCGGAGCCGTCGCCGCCATCATCGGCGGCGCCGGCATCGTCATGCTCACCGGACGGCATCAGCGTCTGCTGCTCGAGAGCCCGCGGATCGAGCGCGGCCGCCAGGCACAGGAGATCAACCCCCCGCAGTCCGAGCAGGAGAGGATCGCCGCCGGCGATGAAGCTCAGAAGGACGTCGGTGCTGGAGCCAAGGAATCGAAGCTCGGCGACCAGGCCAGTCTTTCTCAGGAGGAAGCCGGCGCTCTCCGCGAAGCGCCGCAGAGCGCACCCGCGCCGCAAGCCGAGCCACCCGCGCGTGGAGAGGCTTCGACCGGCGCAGCGCCCCTGCGCGCTCAGGAAGTCCGGCGCAGCGTCTCCGGCGAGGACGTGCCCGTGTCCGGACAGTCCAGGTCCTTCGCCCAGGCGCCGGCGCCCGCGTCACCCACCACCGGATCGCGAAGCGCCCTTTCGGCCAAGCCGCAGGCGGCGTCACCCATGGAGCAGCAACCCACCGCGAACCTCGCGCCCCGGGATCGCGACGCCTCCACTCGTCTTTGCGGCCGGGTGGTGGATGCGCGCCAGCGTCCCGTGCCTGGCGCCACCGTGGCGCTCGCCGACCGCGGACTCGTGACCAACGCCGGGCCGGACGGGCGCTTCTGCTTCGACGCGGCCGCCGGTCTGCACGAGCTGTCGGTCATGGCGGTCGGCTACGAAGCCACGCGGCTCCAGGTGCGGATCGAAGGGGAATCATCCGAGGCGCTCGTGACGCTGCGCCCGGTCACGGTGCTCGACGGCCCCCTGGCGAAAGCGCCCGCCGTCAAACCCACGTCACCGAGCATGGGAACCCTCGCATCGCCCCAGGGCAAGGCCGCCGGCGATGCCACGTACGGCTACCTCGAGGAGCCGGTCTCTACCAAGGCCAGCGCGGCGCTCGAGCGTGCGCGCGCCGCGTCACGGCGCGCGGACTCCATGGGAACCCCGTCGGCGTTCGATGCGGCGGCGGCCGCATGGGCCAAGGTGGTGCCGCTCGCGGCGTCCGGACCGCCCCGCAGCGACGCGCGATACGAGGTCGCGGAAGCGCGCTTCCGCGCATGGCAGCTCGCTCCGACTTCTTCACGCGCCAAGTCGGCCCGCGCCGCCATCGACGCCTTCCTCGGCGCCGAGCCGGCCGGAGCCCGCAGGGATCAGGTCACGGGGTGGCGCGCTCAACTCCCTCGCTGAGTCTCGAAACCTCTTGAGATCGGGCGGCCGCCTCGGCCACCCTGTGGTCCCCCGCGGGCAACACCCCATAGGAGGACACGTGGCGACCGAACGGATCCCTGCGGTCGAAACCCCGCGCACGGCCGAACAGATCGAGCGCGACTGGTACGAAAACGTCTACGCCGGCGACCACGTGCCGCAGCTCACGCTGCGAGCCCTCATCATGGGCATGCTGCTCGGCGGCTTCCTGTCCGTGTCGAACGTCTACATCGGGCTCAAGGCGGGCTGGAGCATGGGGGTCGCCATCACCTCGTGCATCCTCGCCTACGCGATCTTCGCCACGCTTCACAAGGCGTTCCCCAAGTGGTTCCCCGACTTCAGCATCCTCGAGAACAACGCCATGCAGTCCTGCGCCTCGGCCGCGGGATACATGACCGGCGCCGGGCTGGTGAACGCGATCCCGGCGTTGATGATGCTGAACCCTCAGGCCGTTCCCGGGATCTGGCCGACGTTCCTGTGGATCGTGGTGATCTCGTGGCTCGGGGTGTTCCTCGCCGTTCCCGCCAAGCGCCAGATGATCAACATCGAGCAGCTTCCCTATCCGAGCGGCATCGCGGCCGCGACCACCCTGCGCGCGCTGCACACCAAGGGGGACAAGGCCCAGCGCCAGGCTCGGGCCCTCGGGCTGGCGGGGCTGACGGGCGCCGTCATCACCTGGCTGAGAGACGCGGAGGGCGTGTGGCTCAAGGTCACCGAGCTGGCCTGGATGCCTTCGTGGGCGCCGTTCCGCGAGCTGGTGTCGCCGACATGGGCGTCGTGGCTCAAGTATCCAAAGATCCGCGCCACCTGGGGAACGGACTGGATCTCGATCGGGAGCTACAAGCTGAACCAGCTCACGATGTCGCTCGAGGGGTCGCTCTTGTTCGTCGCCGCCGGAGCCATTCTCGGCTTCCGCCAGGCCTGGAGCATGATGCTGGGCGCGGTGATCAACTACTGCGTGCTGGCGCCCATCATGATGGACGCCGGCATCATCGCCGACAGCGGCGGTTCGGCGTTGCGGCGCATCTCGTCCTGGAGCCTGTGGATCGGCGTTCCCATGATGGTGACCTCGGGACTCCTGCTCTTCTTCATGCAGTGGAAGACGGTGGTCAGGGCCTTCAGCACGCTGACCACGTTCCTCAAGCGCAAGCCTTCCGCGAACGATCCTCTGGAGAGGATCGAGGTCCCCGGCTCCTGGTTCCTGGGCGGAATGCTGGTGCTAGGCGCCGCGGCGGTCGTCCTCGGCAACTCGATCTTCGGGATCGAGTGGTGGATGGGGGCGATCGCGGTCGTGCTCACCTTCTTCCTGGTCGTGGTCGCCGGGCGGGCGACCGGTGAGACCGACATCACGCCCACCGGCCCGCTCTCGAAGATCACGCAGCTCGCCTTCGGCGCCATCAGGCCCGGGGACATCTCGACCAATCTGATGACTGCCAACATCACGGCAGGAGCGTGCAGCCACGCGGGAGATCTGCTCACCGATCTGAAGAGCGGCTACCTGCTCGGCGCCAAGCCCCGGCAGCAATTCCTGGCGCAGTTCTTCGGCGTGCTCGCCGGCGGGCTGGTCGTCGTGCCCGTGTTCTTCCTGCTGGTGCCCAATGGCTCCGTGCTCGGCACCGAGCAGTGGCCGGCGCCTGCGGCGCAGGTGTGGCGAGGGGTCGCGGAGCTGCTCTCGAAGGGCGTCGGATCGTTGCATCCCACCGCTCAAACGGGCCTGCTGATCGGAAGCCTGGTCGGCATCCTGCTTCCCCTCCTCGAGATGTGGTTTCCGAAGCAGAAGAAGTTCATTCCCGCGGCCACCGGGCTCGGCATTGCCTTCACGATCAACGGCTTCAACGCGATCATGATGTTCCTCGGATCGATCGCCGCGGTGTGGCTCTCGAAGGCGAAGCCCGCCGTTCACGAGGAGTACACGGTGCCGGTGGCATCGGGCATCATCGCCGGTGAGAGCCTGATGGGTGTGCTGATCGCGCTGCTCGTGGTCGCGAAGGTGCTGGGGTAGACATTCCCGTCAAGGCGGCGGCCGAGCCGGCCGAAAACCATGGCGTCCCTTCCCTTGGGAGATCGCCATGCACTCACTCGCGCTCGTGTTGCTGCTCGCGAAGACCGAAACCGGCCTCGTCGGAGACCCTCCGGCCGTTCATCGACAGCTCACGGCCCAGGTCGCGGCCGCTTATGACGAGACGCGCGGCGGCTTCGTCACGAAATCCAAGGCCCCGGTCGAGAGCGCCGTCGAGCTGGCGCTCCAGCAGGCGGGCGCGGACAAGGAATGGCTGCGCAGGGCGGAGACGACCCTGCGGTGGACCCATGGCCTCATGGACACGCTCACCGGTGGCTATATCCACGACGCCAACATGGCCGACGGAGAATCGCAGGTGGGGGACAAGCGCGCCGACTCCAATGGACGGCGCCTGGAACTGCTGGTGAGGGCGTGGCAGTTGACCGGGAACGCCACCTATCGTGACGATGCCGAGATCGTGGTGAACTGGGCGGAGCGCGTGCTCCTCGACGGACGCGGCGGCTTCGTCACGGCTCAGATCGGAGATCGCGAGCTCGTGCCCGAGGCCAACGGTCCGATCATCCGCGGCTGGCTGGCCTATGCGGCCGCCACTCACGACTCTCGGCGCAAGCGCTTCGCGCTTCTGAGCCTGGATCGGGTGTGGGAAGAGCACCGGCACGAGGCGCTCGGTCTCGTGCGCAGGAACTCGATGGGCGACATCGACAAAGAGCCCCAGCTCATGGACCAGGTGGAGATGGGCCGCGCCTATCTCCACGCGGCTCGGCTATGCGGGCGAACCGAGGACGCGAATCGCGCGCGCGCGCTCGGCGATCTCCTCCTGGCGCGCTTTCAGGACGAGAAGGGCGGCTTCCGCACGCAGTCCATGCCGAGCAAGACCGGAACGATCCGAAAGGCGCGCTCCGTCGCTTCCGAGAACGCCCGGGCGGTGCGCTTCCTGGGCGAGCTGTCCGCGATGACCGGGGACGCTCGCTACCGCGCCGCCGCGGGACGTGCGACGGAAGCCTTCGCCAAAAGCCTCGCCAAGGCCGAGCTCGACGCCGCCGACTGGGCGCTCGCGGTGAAGGCCGCTTACGATGCCGATCTTCCGAATCGCGCCCAATTCGTCGCCGAAGCGGAAGAGAACAGCGAGCCGCCGCGCCGGCGGGTGGTGCGCTTCAAGACCGGGAAGCGCTAGCGCCGCCCAGCAGCGGCCACGCCTTGTCGCGCTCCGAGGTCTGAGAGCAGGGTAGCGGCCAGGCGATCGCGAGCGCGGGATCGTCCCACCGCAAGCCGCCTTCGTGCTCCGGCGAATACCTCCCCGTGACGAAGTATTCGACGAGGCAGTCCGACACCAGGGTCTGAAAGCCATGGGCGCAGCCTCTCGGGATCAGCAAGAGCTGCTGGTTTTGGGCGCTGAGCTCGGCGCCGACCCAGCGGAGGTAGGTGGGGGACGCCGGCCGGAAGTCGACGCACACGTCGAAGATCGAGCCGCGCAGACACTGAACCAGCTTGTCCTCCGCTTCGGGCTCCCGCTGGAAATGGAGGCCGCGGATCGCGCCCGCGAGCCGGGTATGGGAGCGGTTTCCACGCATGATGCGGAAGCCCGGGTCGACGGTGCGCAGCACCTTCACGTCGAACACCGAGGCAAAGCTCCCACGCTCGTCGCCGAGGACGTCGAGCTCGATGCGATGACAGCCGGCTATCGGAGTCGGAATCAGTTTCATGATTGGGCGCGCAGTCTAGGATCGGCCGGCGCGGATGGTCAACGGTTCGCCCACCGTGCGCCGGCGCTCATTGACGCTCCCCGGCCGAACCCCTACTTTCTTCGGCCTTCCGTTCATCCCCCTCGCTGTCGCTTGAAGGAGACTCGATGCGCCGCGTGCTCGTGACGGGTGTGACTGGATTCGCCGGCAGCCATCTCGTGGACTACATGCTGTCACGTGGGGACTGCGAGATCTTCGGCATCCAGCGCTGGCGCAGCCGCACCGAGAACATCGAGCACTTCGCCGACAAGATCACCATTCTCGAGTGCGATCTCCGGGACGCCTCGTCCACCCGCGACACGCTGGAGAAGGTGCGCCCGGACTGGATCTTCCATCTGGCGGCACAATCGTTCGTTCCGACCTCCTGGAGCGCTCCGACCGAGTCGCTGACCACCAACATCGTCGGGCAGGTCAATCTGTTCGAAGCCATGCGGCGCCTGGGACTCCAATGCCGAATCCAGCTCGCATGCTCCAGCGAGGAGTACGGCATGGTGTACCCGGACGAGATTCCGATCCGCGAGACCAACCCGCTGCGGCCGCTCTCCCCTTACGCGGTCAGTAAGGTCGGCCAGGACCTGCTGGGCTACCAGTACTGGATGTCGTGGAAGCTCGACTGCGTCCGGACCCGCGGCTTCAACCACGAGGGTCCGCGCCGCGGCCCGGTGTTCGTGGCCTCCGACTTCGCCAAGCAGATCGCCGACATCGAGAAGGGCCGCAGACCTCCCGTGGTCCACGTCGGAAACCTCGAGGCCAAACGCGACTTCACCGACGTGCGTGACATGGTCCGGGCCTATTGGCTGGCGCTCGAGAAGGGAGAGCCCGGCGAGGTCTACAACATCGCCACCGGACGATCGTGGACGATCCGCGAGGTGCTCGACCAGTTGCTGTCGCTGACCACGACCAAGATCGAGGTCCGGCAGGATCCGGCTCGCCTCCGGCCCAGCGATGTGCCCGTGCTGCTCGGAGACTCCTCGAAGTTCGTGAAGGTGACGGGGTGGAAGCCGACCATCCCCTTCGAGCAGACCCTGCGCGACATGTTGGACTACTGGCGCGCGCGCTGACGGCTCGAGCACGGTGGGCACCTCGCGAATCCTGATCACCGGCGCGAACGGCTTCGTCGGCCGTCACCTGGCGCGTCGCATCGCCGAGGGCGGGGACACGGCACTCGGGCTCGGGATCGACCAGGCGCCCGAAGACCCGACCCCCCTCGCGGCATGGTGGACGGCCGACCTGGTCGATGAAGCCGGGCTGCGCTTGGCGCTCTCCGAGGCGAGGCCGGATGCGATCGTGCACCTGGCGGCGCAGAGCAGCGGCGCGCTCTCGCTGGAGCGCCCGGTGGACACCTATCGGGTCAATGCCCTCGGTACGCTGAGCCTGCTGGCCGCCGTCCGTGCAACGGCGAAAGAGGCGC
Source organism: Candidatus Eisenbacteria bacterium (assembly GCA_035712145.1). Lineage (NCBI taxonomy): Bacteria > Candidatus Eiseniibacteriota > Candidatus Eiseniibacteriota bacterium. The sequence goes on from DASTBI010000264.1 coordinate 7,477, forward strand.
GAGTGCTGGTGATCGGAACCGGCGAAGTCTACGGAGCCCTGGCCGATGGAACGCGGGTCGCCGAGGATGCGCCGCTCCATCCCGTCAGTCCCTACGGGCTGTCGAAAGCGGCGGCGGACGTCATCGCCGAGAGCTGCGCGCCGATGTGGGACCTCGACGTGGTGCGCGTACGGGCGTTCGGCCACTTCGGACCCGGTCAGCGCGAACATTTCTTCGTGCCCTCGGTGGCCCGTCAGATCGCGGAGATCGAGTCCTCGGGAGGCGAGCCGGTGCTGCGAGTGGGCAACCTCGACGTGACCCGCGACCTGACCGACGTGCGGGACGTCGTCGAGGCCTATCTCGCGCTGCTCGAACGCGGGCGATCCGGCGCCGCCTACAACGTATGCCGCGGTCAGGGCATCCGTCTCGCGGATCTGGTCGCCGCGCTGGGCGAGCGCGCCCGGCGACCCATCCGCATCGAGGTGGACCCGGCTCGCGTGCGACCCGCCGATCTGCGCTACCTGGTGGGAGACCCTTCGGCCATCCTGCGCGACACCGGTTGGAAGGCCACGATCCCACTCGCGAAGACGCTCGACGAAGTGCTCGAGGAGTGGCGTGGACGAGCTACGGGAGTCGCCCCGCACGACCGCTGAGCGACGGTCAGCCTTCGGACTTCTCCAGCCAGTACGAGCCGATGCAGAGCGCGTCCATCCGGGTGCGCTCGAAGCAATCGATCGCCTGCTCCGGGGTGTGCACGATCGGCTCGTTCTCGTTGAACGAGGTGTTGAGCAAGACCGGCACGCCCGTGCGCTGCTGGAACGTCGTGATCAAGTCGTAGCTGAGGGCGTTCTGGTCGCGGTTGATGGTCTGCACGCGTCCCGTGCCGTCTTCGTGCGTGATGGCGGGGAGCTTGGGGCGCCACTCCGGGCGGACTTTGTAGACGATGATCATGAACGGCACCGGGTGGGTGCCCTCGAACACCGTGGGCAGGTCCTCCTCGCGGATGATCGGCGCGAAAGGACGGAACGGCTCCCGATTCTTGATGCGGGCGTTCAGCGTGGCCTTCATGTCGGGCACCGCGGGGTTGCACAGAATGCTGCGGTTCCCCAGCGCGCGTGGACCCCATTCCTCGCGGCCCTGGAACCAGCCCACGATCTTGCCCTTGGCCAGCGCTTCCGTGGTGACGTCCAGCAGATCCTGACGCTCGAGCTTGCGGAAGGGCCGTCCGTTCTTGCGCACGGCCGGCTCGATCTGCGCGTCGCCCCACTCGGTGCCCCAGTACGAATGGGTGACGGGTCCGTTGCGCGCCGCCCGGTGCTTGGTGTGGAGCACGTAGAGTGCGGCGCCGATCGCGGTGCCGTCGTCGGATGCCGCGGACTGGAAGTAGGCGCGGTCGACGTAGCCCTCGGTGATCATCCGTCCGTTGGCCACCGAGTTGAGAGCGCACCCACCCGCCATCACGATGTCGCGCTGGCCGGTCTCGCGAACGACGGCCGAGACCATCTCCAGGAACACCTCCTCGTAGCGCTTCTGGACCGAGGCGGCGATGTCCTGCTCGCGCTCGCCGATCTCGCTGTTGCGCGGGCGCGCGGGGCCCAGCGCCCGCTCGAGCTTCGGTCCCCAGAGGCGAGGCAGCACGATCTCGCCTTCCACGATCGTCTCGAACGAGGTCGTCGTGCGATGGTGCTCGTAGTAATCGAGGTTCAGACGCAGCCCCGCGTCGTGGCGGTAGGCCACGAGGTCGCGCATGACCGACGAGAAGCGGTCGCGCCCGTAGGCGGCGAGCCCCATGACCTTGTACTCCTCGCCGTAGCGGTCGAAGCCGATGAACTGGCAGAGCGCGGTGTAGAACACGCCCAGGGAATGGGGCCAGAAGCTGCGGCGCAGCACGCGGATGTCGTTGCCTTCGCAGAGCGCGGCGAGCGTGGTGGCGAAGTCCCCCGCGCCGTCGATGGTGAGCGCGGTGGCGCGCTCGAACGGCGACCAGAAGAACGCCGACGCCGCATGGGCGACGTGGTGCTCGACTTGATGGAAGGCCGCCTTGAGCCGGTCGCGAGGGATACCGAGCTCGGTGCAGATGCGGTCCGGCGTCCCCTGCACCGCCTGATGCACCGCGAAGCGTCGCCGCGCCATCTCCATCCCGCTCTCCGGATACTGCAAGAGGAACCTCGCCTTGGCTTGCATGTTGGCGAATGGCGCGCGGGCCACGGCGATATCGGTGAGATCGGTGACCTTGGCTCCCGCGATCCGCAGCACCTCCTGGATGGCCAGAATCGGGAAGTCCGCGCAGTGCTTGCGGCGGTTGATGCGCTCCTCGGCGATCGCGGCCAGGACGCCCTTCTCACTGATCAGCGCGGCGGA
>DASTBI010000265.1 GCA_035712145.1 Candidatus Eisenbacteria bacterium
TTTCGCTGATCGGGACTACTTGTCGGTCTTCGTGGTGGTCGCGGGCGCCGTGGCCGGAGCCGTCGTCGCCGGCGCGGGATCCGCGGGGGCCGCCGACGCCATCGCCAGGTGAGCGTCGAGCATGTGACGGCCGATCATGGACGCGAACACTTCCTCGGGCATCTTGTCGAGCTTGAGGGCGATCTGCTTGTCGGCGTTCTTGCGCTTGACGGTGTACGTCACGGACTGGCCGACCGACCAGTCGCCCTTGGCCTTCTTCAGGGCTTCCATGTCCGTGAGGCTGGCGCCGTTCAGGGCCACCAGCACGTCGCCGACCTGGACCCCGGCCTTGGCTCCCGGGCTGCCCGGGGCGACGGCCTTGACCTTGATCGCGGTCATGTCGGACTTGTCGAGATCGACGCCGCTCCAGCCCTTGTCCTTCATCGCCGACATGTGGTTCAGGCATGCCTGGGCGTCAGCCGCCTCGCACTTGCCTCCAGCAAATGCGGGCACGGCCAGCGCTACCGTGAGCACTGCAAACAACGCCAGCAGCGCAGAAATTCTCTTCATGGGTCCACCCTCCTTGTACGGAAATTCTGTGATCCGCGGATCGAGACTCTCGGTGGGGGCAAGAGGGTTGATAGCGTCCCCTGAGGTCCGCGGACCCTCAAGACAAATTGGACCCTCTGGGCAAAGGCCTTGTGAAGAATCCCGGAAGCGGGTGTTTCAACCCCCGGACCGGCTGCCTGACTCGATGGGCAAGCCTTGCGCGAGCCAGCCCTGGATCCCCGCCGACATCACGCGCACGTTCGGATAACCCAGGTCGCGCGCGCGGCGTGCCGCGAGCGGCGCCTTACGGCACAGAGGGTTGGAGCAGTAGAAGACCAGGTCGGCGCTCGCATCCTCCGGCAGGTCGCGGACTTCGAAGCGCTGGGGATCGAGATGCCGGGCCCCGGGGACGCGAGCCCTTTCCCAGCTCGGCATCGCGTTCACGTCGAACACCGTCACCGAGCCCCGCTCGGCGAGGGGCAACAGCTCGGTGGGGGAGATCGTCTCGAGGCCCAGGAGGCGCGCGATCACGATCGGCCCGTCCTTCGGCCCGAGTTCAGGGCGACCCAGGTGAAGTAAACGGTGGTGAAGCCGGTCACCAGCCACATGCCGACTTCGCGGACCCACGCGGCATCGGTCAGCATCCTGAGGCTCGCCATCAGCAGCAAGTAGGCGACGCCGAATACCAGCCAGGCGGCGATCATTCGCGAGGCACGGCGCGGCCGCAGTGTATCCGCGGCAGCGGGCTTGGTTCTCCGGCTCCAGATCGCGACCCCGATCCAGTCCGCCGCAATGACGGCGATTCCTCCCAGCCCCACGATCGGCGAGAGCGAGCGCGCCAGCTCGAGCGGCGCGAAGGTGAAGAGGCCAACGAATACCAGGCCGATGAAGACCATGATCCAGCCCGCGCTGCGCTCCGAGGCCGTCACGGTGGCCGCGGTCTGCTCCGTCGCGCCGAGCGGCCGCATCTTCGGAAGCATGTTCCCGGTGACCACGGCCATGAGGCCGATCACGATGCCCACGAGACGCCGGGAAGTCGTCACATCCAGCAGACCCGCCCGCTGGGCGAAGCCAAAGCCGGTCACCACGAGACAAAGGCCGAGGAAGGTGAGCGCCGCGCGCATGGCCGGGCCCATTCTCATCGGCCCGACTCCAGCGCCGAGCGCCGCGCCTTGACCGGCCGCGCTCGCAGCTCCATGCCGAAGACCTGCGCGAAGGCGAGCAGCGCATCCTCGAGCACCGAGAGCTGCAGCTCGTAGAGGACCGACTTGCCCTGCTTCTCCGAAGCGATGAGCCCGGCCGAGCGCAGCACCGCGAAGTGCGCCGACATCGTGGGCTTCGACACGTCGAAGTGATTCGCCAGCTCACCCGCGCTCATCGGGCCGCGCCGCAGGAGCTGCAGGATCTCGCGCCGCGTCGGATCGGAAAGGGCTTTGAACACCGTCGTCATGGTTCGACATTTAGCCAAACGTCGAAATGTTAGTCAAGCGCTTTCAGCTCGAGGCCCCGCTCCGCGGCTTCAGCATGCGGTAGCGCCGGGTGGGAGCGGCGGCCGGCGACCAGCCTTCGGCCAGCGGGTTGCGGATCTCCAGGAAAGGGAACCGCTCCATGCCGCGGTCGGTCGTGAGCAGCTCGCGAACCCCATGCTCGCGAAGCAGAACCGCGGTCTCGAAGCCCGGCGGGAGGCCGCCCGCGGGATCGATCATGGCCACGACCTCGACCAGGGTGGCGTCGTGGCGCCCGGTAGGCCCCAGCATCCGCACCGGCGCGGCGGCAGTGAGCTGGCCCACGAAGGCCCAGGCGTCGGCGGGGCTCAACGGCCGGGCGACGCCGTGGGGGTGGGTGACCAGGCGGAGGAACTCGTGGACCACGCTCCAGGGAAGCGTCCACGGGACGTCGCCGCTGGCCAGCCCCTCGAGAACCCGGGCGGCCCTCACGTGCTGGGGTGCGAAGCGATTGGCGGCGTAGGCCAGGAGGCTGGTATCGACCGCGATCACAGGGGCTCCTTGGGCTCGACCAGGGGCAGGCCTCTCACGGCCGCCCGGTCGGCCGGGTCGACCAGAAAGGGGCCGAGGTCGTAGGAGGGGAGTCGCTCGCGTCCCCGCCGCAATGCAGCCTGCGCCGACAAACCGAGCCGCAGCGTCTGCTCGAGCACGTCGGTGAACGTGCGGCCTTCCGCCGCCGCCCGCCGCTTCAGCTCCGTGTAGATTCCCGGGTCCAGAATGAGCGTCGTGCGCTTCATATGCGAAAGCATATGTTCTCGTCGCGAGATTGTCACCGACTCATTTTTCGTCGTTGAGTCCACGCTCGCGCTGCGCCAGAATCTCTGCTCCTCACCTCACGTCGCGCGTCGCGCACGAACTCTCACGAGAGGATCTCGCAATGGCTCGCAGGAAATCCCGGCGCACGAACGGCGCCGCGACCAACGGCTCGGCCGTCGCCGGCCACGTCAAGGACATGAAGCTCGCCCGCGATGGCAAGATGCGCATCGAGTGGGCGGACCGCCATATGCCGGTGGTGCGCGCGATCCGCGCGCGCTTCGCCAAGGAGCAGCCGCTCAAGGGCATGCGCATCGCGGCCTGCCTCCATGTCACCACCGAGACCGCCAATCTGGCGCGCACGCTCAAAGCCGGCGGCGCGGAGGTGTTCCTGTGCGGATCCAATCCGCTCAGCACGCAGGACGACGTGGCCGCGTCGCTGGTCGAGCATTACGGCATCCCGACCTACGCCATCAAAGGCGAGGATCACAAGACCTACTACTCGCACATCCTGTCGTGCATCGAGGCGCGGCCGCATATGACGATGGATGACGGCTGCGACCTGGTCACCGTGCTCCATACCAAGAAGAAGAGCTATCTCAAGGACGTGATCGCAGGCACCGAGGAGACCTCGACCGGTGTCACCCGCCTGCGCGCGATGGCGGCCACCAAGGTGCTGCGCTACCCGGTGATCGCGATCAACGACGCCGACACCAAACACCTGTTCGACAACCGCTATGGCACCGGCCAGAGCACGATGGACGGGATCCTGCGCTGCACCAACATGCTGATCGCCGGCTCCACGGTGGTGATCGCCGGCTACGGCTGGTGCGGACGCGGCGTGGCGACCCGCGCCAAGGGCCTCGGCGCCACGGTGCTGGTCACCGAGATCAATCCGGTGCGCGCGCTCGAGGCGGCGATGGACGGCTTCCAGGTCGTGTCGATGGAAGAGGCCTGCCCGCGCGGCGACCTCTTCGTGACCCTGACCGGCAACAAGTCGGTGCTGCGGCGCGAGCACTTCATGGCCATGAAGGACGGCGCCATCGTCGCCAACAGCGGCCACTTCAACGTGGAGATCGACATCCCGGCGCTCGAGCGGCTGGCGGGCGGCAAGCGCGGGGTGCGTCCGCTCGTCGACGAGTACAAGCTCAAGAACGGCAACCGCATCTACCTGCTGGGCGAGGGCCGGCTCATCAACCTCGCGGCGGCCGAAGGCCACCCGGCGATGGTGATGGACATGTCGTTCGCCAACCAGGCCATGTCGGTCGAGTACCTGCGCAAGAAGCACAAGAGCCTCAAGCGCGACGTCTACGTCGTGCCCGAGGACATCGACAGGGCGGTCGCCCGGCTCAAGCTGGCGAGCATGGACATCGAGATCGACACCCTCACCCCGGAGCAGGACAAGTACCTGCGGTCCTGGAGCGAGGGAACCTAGACTCGGCAAGCGCGAGTGCTCCAAGGGATTGCATCAGGCCGGTGCGGTTTGCCGGCCTGAATCGTTTCCATAGGTATGAGGACGCCGAGATCGCCAGTCCAGAAATCGGAAACGCCGCCGCCGGCCCTGTTCGTAAGTCTCTTATTGTTCGGGCACTTAGGCGGGACGTATCATCTTTCACCTGACTTTGGGCACCCCGTCCTCTCACGACCACGCCTTTCCCCCCGGAGGCTGCATGCGCAACCGCAAATTTGGGCTCAACTTGCTGCTCTTCTCACTGGCGCTCGCCGCACTCGTCGGCCTGCAGCTGGTGCAGGGTCCCGCGAACGTCGCGATGGCGACCCGCGTCAACCCCGAAGACGTATGTCCCAGCGGAGGCATCAAGGACGAGAGCGGCCCGACATGGGAAGCGACCGCGGCCGAAGGCCTCGTCATCCTGGATGCCGTCATCAAGGCTGGCAACGAGACGACGACCTTCACTTCGGACGGCAGCAATGGCTGCTACACGGTGACGGGTCTCGGCACTTGTCACGCCACGGTGACCGGCGGTGGCACGGGCAGGGACTGCAAGGAAATCTCTCACGTCGTGTTCTGCACGGGTCCCGGGACGTCGGATTGTGGCCCGTCTCCCACGCCGGAGCCGACGCCAACGCCGGAGCCCACGCCTTCACCGAGTCCGGGACTGTAGTCCGTCAACGATGTGCAAAAGACCAGCCCGGGTCGATGACTCGGGCTGGCGTTTTCTCGAGTCGTAGCGTTCAATACGAGCAGCCTCTCTCCCCCAGTGACAATCGTGGCCGCGATTGCAGGAGCGCATGACCGTCGGGTCTGATCACTCGGGCGCGCCTACAAGCTCGCCTCCGCAAGAGCTGGGTCATTACGTCATCGAAGGCGAGCTCGGGCGCGGTGGCATGGGTGTGGTGTACCTCGCGCGCGATCGCAAGCTCGACCGGCACGTGGCGATCAAGACCCTGCCCGCCGAGCTGGCGCGCGATCCCGAGCAGCTCGCCCGATTCGAGCGCGAAGCCAAGCTGCTGGCGTCGCTCAATCATCCCAACATCGCCACCATCCACGGCCTCGAAGAGTCGGTCGACGCGACGCGCTACCTGATTCTCGAGCGCGTCGAAGGCGAGACCCTGGCGGACCGGCTGCAGCGCGGCGCAATGTCGATCGAAGACGTGAGCCGCCTGTGCGAGCAGGTGGCGGATGCGCTCGAAGGCGCGCACGAGCGCGGCGTGATCCACCGCGACCTCAAGCCGCGCAACATCATGATCACGCCCGGCGGACGAGTGAAGGTGCTCGACTTCGGGCTGGCCAAACGGGCGCAGAAGGATCACGCGGGCTCCCCGGAGGTCTCGATCGCCGAGGACGGGGTGATCGCGGGCACGCCCGGCTACATGAGCCCGGAGCAGGTGCTGGCCCAGCCGCAGGACCAGCGCACGGACATCTTCGCTTTCGGCTGCATCCTGTTCGAGGCGCTGTCGGGGATGAAGGCCTTCGACTCCGAATCCGTCATGACTCTGGTCGCCATGGTGCTGCATGGCGAGCCGGACTGGACCAAGCTTCCCGGCAACACGCCGGCCGGCTTCAAGCACCTGATCGCGCGTTGCATCGAGAAGGACCCGGCGCAGCGTCCGGCCACGATTCACGAGGTGCGCAACGGGATCCGCGCCGTCCTCCACGAGCACGCCAGCGGCCACACCTCGACCCTGGCGTCGCTGGCGGGCACGCTCCACAACCTGCCGCGCGAGGTCGCGAGCTTCGTGGGGCGCGAGCGCGAGCTCGAAGAGTGCGCGCGGCTGCTCGGACAGACCCGGATCCTGACGCTGACCGGATCGGGCGGCAGCGGCAAGACACGCCTCGCCATCCGGCTCGTCACCGGCATGATCCCGAAGCACGGCGGCGGCGTGTGGTTCGTGGACTTCGGCCCGCTGTCGGAGGCGGCGATGGTGACGCAGTCGGTCGCGCAGGCGCTCGGAGTCAAGGAAGAGAGTGGCCGGTCGCTCGAGAAGAGCCTGGTCGAGCGGCTCAACGGACCGCCCACGCTGCTGGTGCTCGACAACTGCGAGCACGTGCTCGAGCCTGCGGGCGCACTGATCGAGACGTTGCTCCAGGGATGCGAGAACCTCAAGGTGGTGGCCACCAGCCGCGAGGCGTTGTCGCTGAGCGGTGAGCAGGTGTACTCCGTGCCCACGCTGCCGGTGCCCGAGACCGGGAAGCGCTACTCGGTGGAAGCGCTGGCCGGCTACGCCTCGGTGAGGCTCTTCATGGAGCGAGCGCTCCAGGTGCAGCCGGCCTTCGTGCTCGATGCCCGGAACGCCGCCGCGATCGCCGACATCTGCCGGCGTCTCGACGGCATTCCATTCGCCATCGAGCTGGCCGCCGCGCGGGTCAAGGTGCTCGCGGTGGAGCAGATCCGCGCCAAGCTCGACGACCGCTTCCGGCTGCTGACCGGAGGCAGCAAGGCCGCGCTCCCACGCCAGCAGACGCTGCGCGCCACCATCCAGTGGAGCTACGACCATCTCCATCCCGAGGAGCAGCAGCTCATGCGCGCGCTCTCGGTGTTCGCCGGCGGATGGACGCTCGAGGCGGCGACCGCGGTAACCGGGGTCTCGGAGGACGAGTTCGAGGTCCTGGACCATCTCACGCGTCTGGTCGACAAGTCCCTGGTCGTGGTCGAGCACCTGCGCGGGGGCGATTCTCGATACCGTTATCTCGAGACCGTTCGCCAGTACGCGCTCGAGCGGCTGCTCGAGGCGGGGGAGAGCGAGGCAGCGCGGGACCGGCACATCACCTTCTTCTGCAACTTCGCCGAGCAGGCCGAGCCGCACTTGCGCGGCCGAGATCAAGCCGACTGGATCCGCAGGCTGGGCCTCGAGCACGAGAACCTGCAGGCCGCGATCGCCTGGGGAGGGCGGCCGGGAGGCGAGCCAGAGCAGGCCCTGCGTCTCGGCGCCGCGGTCTGGCGCTTCTGGCTCAGCAGCGGCCACCTCGGGCTCGGCCGCCGTCTGCTCGAAGGCTTGGTCGCGCTCAAGGCCGAACAGCCCGAGACGCGCGCCAAGGTGCTGTACGGCTCGTCGCTCCTGGCGTACGCGCAAGGGGACTACGAGGCGGCCGAGAAGCGCATCGACGAGTGCTTGCCGGTCTTCCGCGAAACGGGAAATGGCGATCGCGTGTCCGCGTGTCTCGGCATGCTCGGCAACATCGCCGGCCAGCGCAATGATTACGACCTGGCGCGGAAGCGCTACGAGGAAGCGCTGGAGATCTCACGCCAGAGCGGCAATCGAATGGCGCTCGCCACCCACCTCAACAACCTGGGGAACGTCGCCAGGCGCCAGGGTGATGTGACGGCGGCGCGCACCATGTTCGACGAGGCGGCGAGCGAGATGCGGGCGCTCGGGGACCAGAGCAGTCTGTCCATGGTGCTCGGCAACCTCGGAAACATCGCCAACGCACAAGGCGACCTGCCGGCCTCTCGCGGCTATCTGCGTGAAGCGTTCCAGATCACCAAGGAGCTGGGCGCCCAGCGCCAGCTTCCGGTGCTGCTCGAGCTCGGCGCCGACCTGGCCGATCGTCTCGGCGACTTCTCGCGCGCGGTGACCATGCGCGGCGCCGCGGACGCGCTGCGCGAGGATGCCGGGATGCCGATCGGCGCAGCGGATCGAGTGCACGAGGAATCGATCGTGTCCCAGCTCCGCGAGAAGGTCGGAATTGGCGTCTTCGAGGAGGCCTGGAGCGCCGGACGCTCGATCGGCCTCGATGAGGCGATCGCTCAGGCGCAGAGCTGGCTCGAGAGTGTCCCGATGCCGAACGGAACTCCGGCCGTCGGTTGAGCCGGGCGCTTCGCCGTCTTCCTCCAACACTCGAAGCCAATCCCTGGGCGCGCCGCGTCACCATGCGACGCGATGCCGGTGACGCGCTCATCGATCTGACCGTCTCGAACCCCACGCGGGTCGGCCTCACGCTCGCCAGCACCGAGACCCTGCAGACCCTGACCGACCCCAAGGGCTTCGACGATCGGCCCGAGCCACGCGGCCTCTCGAGCGCGCGTGAAGCAGTCGCCTCCTACTACGCCGCCCGCGGCACGCCGGTCGATCGTGAGGCCATCGTGCTCACGAGCGGCACCAGTGAATCGTATGCGCATCTCTTCCGACTGCTCGCCGAACCCCGCGATGTCGTGCTGGTGCCGTCACCGGGCTATCCGCTGATCGAGCCGATCGCCCAACTCGAAGGACTCGAAGTCCATCATTACCGTCTGGCGTGGGACGGCGCCTGGCATCTGGATCTCGGCGCGCTGGACAAAGCGCTCGACATGGCCGGCGCTCGCGCGAAGGCGGTGGTGGTCATCGAGCCCAATCATCCGACCGGCACCTGTCTCTCGTCCGAAGAACGCGAGGCTCTGGAAGCGCGGCTCGAGTCGCGCGGTCTCGCGTTGATCTCCGACGAGGTGTTCGCCGACTTTCCGTGGCCTCCGCGCCGTGAAGGATTCGCCGGCTGGCTGGGCGACCGTCGCGTGCCGACATTCGTGCTGGGCGGACTTTCGAAGTGCTGCGGGCTCCCGCAGCTCAAGCTGGGTTGGATCGCGCTCGCCGGTCCTCGGGCACGCGTCGGAGCACTGCTCGATCGCCTCGAGTGGATTGCCGACCTGTTCCTCACGGTCAACGCTCCCGCGCAGCACGCGCTGCCTACGCTGCTCGAGGGACGCGCGCCGTATCAGGCACGCGTGCGCGAGCGGCTGGCCATCAACCTCGCGGCGCTCGCCGATTTCGCTCGCCAACATCCCGAGGCGACGGCGCTCGGGGGTGGAGGTGGATGGAGCGTGGTCCTTCGCCTGCCTTCGGCGCCGGTGAACGATTGGGCCCTGGCATTGCTCGAGCGCGACGTGATCGTTCATCCCGGCCACTTCTATGACCTCGAACAAGATGGCGCGATCGTCCCGAGCCTCATCCCCGAGCGCGCGACGTTCGCGGCCGGTATTCAACGAATTGCGGAGGTTCTGTCCGCGATTTGACTTGCGGCCGCGGTGGGAAGGCGGCATCCGGCGCTCGTCGCAGCATGCCGGGTGCTCGTAGCGGCTGCCGTTGTAAGAAGGACGGCCGACCTTTAGATTCGGTTCGCGACCGGGCACGGGAGCCCGGCTTTGACTTCCGCTGAAGGAGCGTACGATGCTGACGACTCACCATCGACGTGGACGTGCTGCTTGCTGGCTGGCGCTCGCGGCGATGCTGCCGATCCTGTTGCTCACCGGGTGCCTCAAGAGGAGCGATCAGCCCCCCAAAGTGAAGCTCGCCTTCGAGAAGTACAAACTGAAGAACGGCATGGAGGTCATCCTCCACCGGGACGCGCGACTGCCGATCGTCGGCGTCAACGTCTGGTACCACGTTGGTCCCGCCAAGGAGACCCAGGGCCGGACCGGCTTCGCCCACCTGTTCGAGCACATGATGTTCCAGGGTTCGGGGCACGTCGGCGAGGACATGCACTTCAAGTATTTGGAAGGCGCGGGCGCCTCGCTGGTGAACGGCACGACCAGCTTCGACCGCACGAACTACATGGAGGATCTGCCCTCCAACCAGCTCGAGCTGGCGCTGTGGCTCGAGAGCGACCGCATGGGCTTCCTGCTCGACAAGCTCGATCAGAAGATGCTGTCGAACCAGCAGGACGTGGTGCGCAACGAGCGGCGTCAGAGCATCGAGAACGCGCCTTACGGTCTGGCCGAGGAAGAGATCTATCACCAGCTCTTCCCGCAAGGGCACCCTTACTACGCGGCAGTCATCGGCTCGCACGGCGACATCCAGGCCGCGCAGCTCGACGACGTGAAGGACTTCTTCAAGAAGTATTACGCGCCCAACAACGCCACGGTCGCCGTGGTGGGTGACATCGACATCGAGAAGACCAAGGCGCTGGTCGAGAAGTATTTCGGCTCGATTCCCGCCGGCCCGGCCGTGGATCCGGTCAACGTGCAGACGCCCCCGATCACGGCGGAGAAGCGCGTCAACATGACCGACCAGGTCGAGCTGCCGCGCACGTACATGGCTTGGGTGACGTCGCCCTTCTTCTCGCCGGGCGACGCCGAGGCCGACATCACCGCGCGGCTGCTCGGCGGCGGCAAGGCCAGCCGCATGTACAAGAGCCTGGTCTACGACAAGAAGATCGCGCAGGACGCGAGCGCGCAGCAGCAGTCCGCCAGCCTCGGTTCGGTGTTCCAGATCACGGTGACCGCCAAGCCCGGCCACAGCACCGAAGAGCTGGAAGCCGCGGTCAACCACGAGCTCGACTCGCTCGCCACGCACGGCCCGACGGAGGCGGAGCTGGCGGCAGTCAAGAACGCGATCTACACCAACATCATTACCAGCCTCGAGAACGTCGGTGGGTTCGCGGGCGTGGCCGACCGGCTGCAGACCTACAACCACTTCGTCGGCGATCCCGACTATCTCAACAAGGATCTGGCCCGTTACAGCGCGGTCACCACGGACGCGATCAAGCAATTCGCCGCCGACCAGCTGGCCAAGAACAAGCGTTTGGTGATGAGTGTGACGCCGGGGGAGAAGGTCCTCCCACCGTCGCCGCCCACGCCACGCCCGCTGCACCAGGATCAGCTCGGGCTCGGCCCGGCGCCCACCACGGCCGCCTCCGCGTCGGTCGAGTCCAAGGAGCCGTGGCGCAAGGATCCTCCCAAGGCTGGCCCGGTCTCGACCGCACCGCTGCCGAGCGCCGCGAAGTTCGACCTGCCGAACGGGCTCGCCGTCTATCTCGTCGAGAACCATGCGCTGCCGGTCGTCTCGTGCGAGCTGGTGGTGCGGGCCGGAAGCTCCGCCGATCCGGTGGATCGCCCCGGACTCGCCGGCTTCATGGTGTCGATGCTCGACGAAGGCACGTCGAAGCGTGATGCGCTCACCATCGCTCGCGACCTCGAGGCGCTGGGCGCCACATATAGCTCCGGCACCGGACGCGACGGCAGCACGCTGACGATCCGCTCGCTCAAGCAGAACGCGGCCAAGACGCTCAACATCCTTTCCGAGCTCGTGCTGTCGCCGAGCTTCCCGGAGCAGGAAGTCGAGCGCGTGCGCAACGATCGGCTCACGTCGCTGCTGCAGGACCGCGACTCGCCGTTCCGTATTGCCGCGACCGTGATGTGGACGGACCTCTACGGCTCGGCCAATCCTTATGGCCACATGTCGATCGGCACCGAGCCCGGCCTCAAGTCGGCGACTCGGGAAGACATCGACAAGCTCTACCAGGCGGCCTTCTCACCCAAGAACGCGGCGCTGGTGCTGGCCGGCGACCTGACCGAAGCCGAGGCGCGGAAGCTGGCGAATGACGCGTTCGGAAAGTGGTCGAGCGAAGGCCGGCCGGCGATGCCGCAGGTCGACGCCGCGGTCGCAACGGCGCCGGAGAAGGTGCTGGTCGTCGACAAGCCCAACACGCCGCAGACCTCGGTGATGGTGGCGCAGGTGGGCGTGGCTCGGTCGAACCCCGACTTCGAGCGGCTGAACGTGATGAACCAGGTGCTCGGGGGGCTCTTCTCCAGCCGCATCAACATGAACCTGCGAGAGACGAACGGATTCTCGTACGGCGCCTTCTCGTCGGTGTACGAGAACACCAAGGAGGGCCCGATCCAGGTGGGGAGCGCTGTGCGCTCGGACGTCACCGGCCCCGCGGTCGCCGAGATCATCAAGGAAGTGAAGGGCATGCTGGAGAAGGAGGTTTCCGAGGAGGAGCTGCGGCTCGCCAAGGAATCGATTTCACGCGCGCTGCCCGCCTACTTCCAGACCACCCAGAGCACGGTGTCGACCATCGGCGATCTGTACCTGTTCGATCTGCCGCCCGACTACTACCAGGAGCTGCCGAAGCGCATCGAGGCGATGAGCGCCGCGGATGTATACCAGGCGACCAAGACCCACCTTCAGCCCGACAAGATGAAGGTGATCGCCGTCGGCGACCGCAAGGTCATCGACAAGCAGCTCATGGCGCTCAAGCTCGGCCCGATCGGATACCGCACGCCGGATGGCCGCCCGGTGCCGGCGGACCAGTCGGTCAAGCTCCCGGTTCCATAACGCAGGGGGATCGGCCAACGCGGGGGCCGGCTCTTCGGAGCCGGCCTTTCGCGTTTGGAGTTCCGCGCTACTTCTTCTCCAGTCCCCAGCTGCTGCCGGGGGAGACCTGACCGGGATAGACCTTCTGCCAGCCGGGGAAGAGAGCTCCCACCAGCGCGCCCGTCGCGGCGCCGGTGCCCGTGAAGACAAGGATCCCTCCGACCAGGCTCGAAGCCGAGCGCGAGGTCTCGTCGCCCATGGCGGTCAGGAACATGATCGCCACTCCCGCGCCCAGTCCAACGATCCCGCCGATCATCGCGCCGCGACCGGGTGAGCCGCCACGCGCGTCGATGCGCTCGATCGCGTCCCAGCTCGTGATCGTGACGACTCCGCTGGAGTCGACGTCCCGCATACCTTCCGAGGTGAAGCCGGGGCCGGCCACGATGCGTTGGGCTCCAAGGCTACGCACGCGCGCGAGCCGCCCTTCGGAGAACAGGCTCTGCAGATAGGCGAGCGTCCTCGGATCGGGGGCCGACGGGTTCGCCGCTTGCACTTGCGCGAGACCAGGGTGCGCAGCCAGCACTCCCACGAACACCAGGCCGATCGCGAAGCTTCTAGCGACTCTGCTGAACAATGCCTCTCCGCGTGAGGTAATAGACCGCATAGCTCCCCAGCCAATGGGCGCCGGCATAGTGCTCGCCGCTCACCGCGGCGAGACCCGCCTCGGCGTGAGCGCGGGCCGCCTCATCCAGCCGTACTCGGCGCAGGTCCGACATGGGCAGCGCCGAGGCGATGCCTTCCAGCATCCAGGCGCGGCTCAGGTTGAGTCCGTCGAGGTGTGCCAATTGTCCGTCGCTCGAGTCGGGACTCGTGACCGGGGTGAGCCAGCGCCGGGCGATGTCGCTCTCGAGGTCGGGCAGGAAGGCCTCGAGCCACGTCGCGAATTCCACGGGCGGGAGCAGGCGGCGCATGAGGTCCGCCTCGCCCAGCGCGGGTGAGAGAAAGTCGTTTCCGGAAGGCTCGTAGGCGATGGGCGCCGCTGTATCCGACCGGAACCAATCCAGCGCCCGGCGCTCGATCAGCGCTTCCATCTTCCCGTCGTTCACGGTCCGCGACCAGTCGAGCGTCAGGCTCAGGGACAGCGCGGTCTGCGGATGCACGCCGCTCCGCACCGGCCAGGGCAGCGTGGGCAGCCAGGCGGCGAGTCGCTCGCGAACCAGCTCCTCGAGCGGTGACAGCGCGGCGCTCCAGGCCTGGGCCTCGGGATCACGCCACTCGCGCAGCTCGGCGGCGAGCTGCAGGAGCCACGCCAGCCCGTAAGGCCGCTCGAAGCCGGCGCGCTCCGGCACGCCGAGATAGGCGCATTCGCCGGCGACCTTCTCCGCCGTCAGCGAGCGGCTCAACGCCGCGCGGATGCGCGACGCGAAATCCTCGCCGGCGTGAAAGCGCGCAAGTCTGGCCAGCGCCCAGTGGCCATGCACGCACGAGTGCCAGTCGAAGCTTCCGAAGAACGCCGGCGTCAGCTCGCGCGGCGGCCGGGCGTCGGCATCGGAGCCCATCCAATGCACGATGTGGCTCGGGTACTCGCGGCCAACCGCAGCCAGGATCAGATCGGCGAGGCGCGCGGCCGACGAGGAGCGGCCGGCGTCCACGCTCATGCGAACACGTGGCGCTGCTGCCAGAGGTGCTTGAGCTGGAGGATCTGGGCGTGATGCCCGGCGAAGTGCTCGACGAAGTGGTAGAGGGTCCAGTCGACGTTGTAGATCCGCGTGGATCCATCGGCCGGATGCCGCGTCACCCGGCGGTCGAGATGCGCGTCGGTCAGCGTGCGCGCGATACGCCGAGTCTCCTCGCGCGCCCGGCTCAGGAGGTCCTTGAAGTAGTCCAGGTCGCGGTTGGCGAACACCTCTGGAGGCTTGCCACCTTCCGGGAGCGGCATGCCGTCGTCATCGGGGCCGAGGCCATCCAGGAGGCCCGGCACATCGCTGGTTGCGCGGCCTTCCAGCATCACGTGCGCCATGTGGACCTCGTTGAGTGCTATGTGCGCGAACAGCATGCCCATCGTGTTGAATCCCGGTGCTAACTGCCACTGGAGCGCCTCGGGCGTGAGGTCGGTCGTGGCCGAGAGCAGACGGCGGGTCTGGTCGTCGAGTTGCCACAGGTAGCGCGCGACGACCGGCGAGGCATAACCGGTCGGGACTTCGAGCGTCTTGTAGATGGTCTCGGCCATGGGGCTACCGCGCGGCGTCGCGATACATGTGCCGGAGCAGCAGGATCTGGCCGTAGTGACCCGAGAAGTGCTCGAGCATGTGGTAGAGCACCCAGCGGAGGCTCACTTCCTCGACGGTCCCATTGCGGCGCGTGCGCTGGAAGATGGGGCTCAACGCCGAATCCTCGATGGTCATGCAGACGCGGTTGGCGTAACCCCGCGCAGTGGCGAGCAAGCCCTTGTAGTACTCCAGCGTCTTGCCGCTCAGGTGCGCGGGTGGCAGCGCACCGGCCGCCGCGGGCATCCCGTCACCGGTGTCGAGGTCGATGCCGAGAATGCTGTCGGTCTCGTATTCCTCTCGCTTTCTGCGCTCGGGCCCGACCTGCGTCCAGAAGACCTCGACGATGGCGATGTGGGCGAGCAGCATGCCGATCGTGTTCATGCCGGGCTTCAGCTGCCACTCGAGCTCGGCCGGTGTGATGCCTTCCAGATCGCTGATCAGCAGCGCATGCTGGTCGTCGAGCGCGGCCATGAAGAGCGCAGCGTCCTTGGAGCGAAAGCCCGGCTCGACTTCGAGGATGCTGCGTTCGATGACGCTCATGGGGACTCTCCTGAAGTAGGGAGTTCGCAGCGTAGCCCGTGGACGTGAGCGCGGCAAGGCACACCGCCGCCATGAAAACCGAAACGGCGCCTCGGCCTGGACGGTCTTGGCGCCGTTCGTGAAGCCGGGCCGCTAGGGCGCGGACACCGACTTCGAGCACCTCCCTTGGCGAGGAGCGCCACACCGGACGCCTTCACGAACCGGTCACTTCGAGTCGCCAGGAGGTGGACGAATAGACTCCCCCGCGAGGCCGCCGTCAAGACCCTCGAGACCCGCGTCCAGCGCGGATTTTCGTTGCGGCATCCCGCGGAGCGGGCGCAGTGTTGTGCGACCGACGACAAGCGAGACCGGGGCTCAACCCTTCGTGCGTGAGGGCGGATGGCCACCTCGACCGACACGCTGTTCCCGACCGTTTATGCCACCTTGCGCAAACTCGCTGAGCGCCGGCTTCAACGCGATCGGGCGCGCCAGAGCCTGACCCCTTCCGACCTCGTGCACGAGGTCTACCTGCGGCTCATGCGCGATGGGTCCGGGACCTGGGAGAATACTTCTCACTTCTACTTCGTCGCTGCCGAAGCCATCCGCCGCATCCTGGTCGAGCGCGCACGCCGGCGTCTGGCCATGCGACACGGCGGCGACCTGACGCGCGTCCCGTTCGATGAACAGATCGAAGGGATCCGATGCGCGGAGGAAGTCCTGGCCCTGCACGAGGATCTCGATCTCATGGAGCGCCAGTATCCTCGCAAGGCCAAGGTGGTGAAGCTCCGCTACTTCGCGGGGTTCTCAGTCGAAGAGACCGCATCGCTGCTCGGCGTTTCCACGGGAACCGTCAAGCTCGACTGGACCTTCGCTCGCGCATGGTTGCGCAGGACGCTGAAGCATGGACCGGATTGATCCATCGCGCGCATCGGAGCGTTCGCCGGAATCGCGTCCGGGCGGGTCCGCGAGTCACGAGACGCTGGCCGAAGCAGTCTTCCATGAGGCGCTGACGATGCCACGCGAGTCGCGTGAGTCGTTTCTATCGCGCCGGCTGCCCGACGATTCCGGGCTCAGGCGACTCGTCCGCGACCTGCTCGAGCAGCACGAGGAAGCCGAAGACCAGGGTGGATTCCTCGTCGCGCGCAGTGCTTCCGATCGGTTCGCGGAAGAGCGTGTTGCCAGTGACGAAATCACCTCCGCGGGCGCGCGCTACCGAATCCTGGAGCTGCTCGGAGAAGGAGGGATGGCCGTCGTGTTCCTGGCCGAGCAGCTGGCGCCGGTTCGCCGCCGCGTTGCGCTGAAGATCGTCAAGATCGGCCGCCAGGCACAAGAGGACGTGGCGCGCTTCTCGTCGGAAATCCAGGCGCTGGCCCTCATGAACCATCCGAACATTGCCCGCGTCTACGAGGCGGGGGCCACCGGCGACGGGCGTCTGTGCTTCGCGATGGAGTATGTCGCCGGCCGGCGCTTGCTCGAGTACTGCGACGATTCGCGCCTCTCCGTTCGCGAACGGCTCGAGCTGTTCGTGGCGGTGTGCCACGCAGTCCAGCACGCACACCAGAACGGCATCATCCACCGCGACCTCAAGCCGTCGAACGTTCTGGTCCAAACCGATGGAAAGACGCCGGCCCCCAAGCTGATCGATTTCGGTCTCGCGAAATTCGTCCATCGGCTGCGGAGCGGGGAGTCGGTCGTCACCCAGAAGGGCCTCTTGATCGGGAGTCTCGAGTACATGAGTCCCGAGCAGGCGAGACCGGAGCAGTTGGAGACCGATACCCGCACCGATATCTACTCGCTGGGAGTGGTCCTCCACGAGCTCGTGACCGGCGTGCGGCCCGCTCCCGCGTCGGCCGAAGCCAGCAGCCCGCTCGACGGATTGGAGCGTATCTGGAAGGGCGAGGAATGCATGCTCGCGAGCCGGCGAGTGGCGAGCCTGGGGGAGAAGGCATCGGAGTGTGCGCGCCGCCGCGGAACGGACCCGGCGGCGCTCGTGAAGGAACTGCGAGGGGACCTCGACTGGATCATCGCCAAGGCGATCGAGTTCGACCGCGTCCGGCGTTACGCGTCCGCGTCCGAGCTTGCGGCAGACCTGGAACGCCATCTCCGAGACGAGCCGGTGGTGGCCGGGCCCGGCAGCCCGCGTTATCGGCTGGGCAAGCTCGCGAAACGTCATCGAGGGCTGATCCTCGCGACCGCGGCCACCATGGTTGCGCTGCTGATCGGATTCATCGTCAGCATGGGGTTGTACCTGGAGAACCGCCAGGCGCGGAAACTGCTCGAGGCTCAGCGTGAGCACATTCAGCTCAGTGCGGACGCGTATCAGCTCGAGCACCTCATCCGACAGGCGGATCAGATCGTTCCGGGCCGGCCCGAGCAGATCCCGCAGCTCGAGGCATGGGTCCAGATGGCGGAGTCGGCCGCTCTCCGGCGACTGCCGGACCATCGCAGGCGTCTGGCGGAGCTGCGTGGTCAGGAAGTGGACGTCAAGTCGACCGCTGATCAGATGGACGAGGAGATCCTGACGGAATACCTGCCCAAGCTCGAGCGTTTCGCGAGCCCGACGGGCACGCTGAGCGATGTCCGCGCGCGTCTGGCCTTCGCCCGCCAAGTGCGATTCGCGACCATCGAGTCGCGACGGCAGGCCTGGGACGCGGCGATCGCGTCCATCGCGAATCGCAGCCAGTCCCCCTGGTACGGCGGCCTCCGGATCTCTCCTCAGCTCGGTTTGGTTCCCATCGGTCGCGATCCCCAGAGCGGCCTCTGGGAGTTTGCCCACCTTCAGTCCGGTCAACCGGCCTCGCGCGGTGCGACGGGGCACATCCGCATGACCGATTCGACCGGGATCGTTCTCGTGCTCATTCCAGGCGGTCGCTATTTCATGGGCGCAACACCCGACCGCCGCGCTCTGCCGGCAGGGGCAGGCAATCTCGATCCCTTTTCTCGTCTAGAGGAGTCCCCGGTGCACGAGGTCGCTCTCGATCCATTCTTCATCTCCAAGTTCGAGATGACCCAGGGACAGTGGCGCCGTCTCATGCACGAGAACCCCAGTGAGTGTGCGGCAGGAACCCGACCGGACAACATGCCCTACGTTCACTCGCTCACGCATCCCGTGGAGCGGGTGAACCACGAGGAGGCCATGCGAGCGGCTTCGCTCCTCGGGTTGACGTTGCCAACCGAGGCGCAGTGGGAGTACGCGGCGCGGGCGGGCACGATGACGCCCGCATGGTGGGGCACGCCTGGAGCTGCCCAAGGATTCGCCAACGCCGCCGACGAGGCGTCTCGACGCTCGCATCGGCGCGACTGGGAGTACGCGCCCTGGGACGACGGCTATGCGGGATCGTCGCCGGTGGGGATCTATCGACCGAATCGATTCGGGCTCCATGACGTGCA
>DASTBI010000266.1 GCA_035712145.1 Candidatus Eisenbacteria bacterium
CCCGGCCTCCAGACATCGAGGGCGCGCCACCTGAGCGAATCGCTCTAGGAGGTGTCAAATGTCCGCCCGACGCTTCGCGTCCGCGCGGCGCCTGCCGATTCTCGTGATCGCGCTCGGCCTGCTACTCATCGCAGGCGTCGCAAGCGCGCAGGTGCTGCTCGATCCTCTCTCGCTCACCAAGTACATCGACCCGCTCCCCGTTCCTGGCGCGATGCCGACGGCCGGTCCGAACTACTACGAGATCGGGGTGTGGCAGATCCAGCAGCAGCTCCACAGCCAGCTCCCGCCCACCACGTTGTACGGCTACGGGACCTCGCAGGCCACGGCGAGCTATCCCGGTGCCACCATCGTGGCGCAGAAGGGCGTACCGATCTCGATCCGGTGGACCAACAACCTGCCTCCGGGGCCGCATATCCTCGAATACGCCATCGACCCGACGATCCCCCGGGCGATGACCACGACCGGGGTGCCGATCGTGACCCACGTGCACGGCGGCGAACAGGAGCCCGAGAGCGACGGAACCCCGATGCAGTGGTTCACGCCTGGCTTCGCCGAGAAGGGTCATGACTGGAAGAAAGAGGTCTTTCATTACGCCAACAACCAACTCGCCTCGACCATCTGGTACCACGATCACGCGTTCGGTTACACGCGGCACAACGTGTACGCCGGGCTCGCGGGCTTCTACGTCATCACCGATCCCGGCAACGAGCCTGCCGACCTCCCGAGCGGTCCATACGACATCGGGCTCGCGATCCAGGATCGGATGTTCACGACCGATGGCCAGCTCTGGTACCCCAACGAGGGTGAGACTCCCGAGCGCCCGGTGTGGATCCCCGAGTTCTTCGGCGACGTGATTCTGGTCAACGGAAAGGTGTGGCCGTACCTGAATGTGGAGCCCCGCAAGTATCGGTTCCGCATCCTCGAAGGCTCCAACGCCCGGTTCTACAGCCTGGCGCTCGCCGATCGCACGACGAGCGCGCCAGGACCGGCCTTCTACCAGATCGCGACCGACGGCGGTTACCTTGCCGAGCCGGTGCTTCTCAACGACCCGAACGACCCCATGTCGCCGCGGCTGATCATCGCTCCCGGCGAGCGCGCCGAGGTCATCATCGACTTCTCGGCCTACGCCCCCGGGACGGAGTTCATGCTGAAGAACACGGCGAAGGCGCCGTTCCCGAACGGTGAGACCCCTGATCCTCAGACCGTGGGCCAGGTCATGCTGTTCCGGGTGGTGCCGCTGACCTCGCCGGACAACAGCGTGATCGCGCAGAACCTCGCCACCGTGAACCGACTCAGCAACCCCACGGTGACGAGGGTGATGACCCTCAACGAGCAGATGGGTCAGGAGGGACCGGTGGGCGCCTTCCTGAACGGCATGCCATTCCACGATGTGCCCGTCACCGAGTATCCCACGCTCGGCAGCACGGAGATGTGGGAGATCGTGAACATGACGGGTGACACGCATCCCATCCACATCCATCTCGTCCAGTTCCAGCTCCTGAACCGCCAGAGGATCAACGCGAAGCGGTACGAGCAAGCGTTCATGGAGGCGAATCCGGAGTTGCCGGCCGACACGTACGTTCCAGTACCGGTGGAGCCCTACGCGAAAGGCAAGCCGAAGCCGGCCGACGCCAACGAACGCGGATGGAAGGATACGTTCCGGATGAACCCCGGCGAGGTGACCCGAATCCTGGTGCGCTTCGCCCCGCAGGACGAGTCGCCCTCCTTCGCCTTCGACGCCACTGCCGAGCCCGGATATGTGTGGCACTGCCACATCCTCGAGCACGAGGAGAACGACATGATGCGGCCGTATCACCTCGTGGCTGCAGCTCCCATGGTGGCGCAGCAGGGAGCCTCCGTGGCCGGCGTGAGCCCGGCGGCGACGCACGGGACCCAGTTCCGGGCGCCAACGCCGAATCCGGCGAGCACCGGCGGCGAGCTGCAGTTCACGCTGATGAATCCTGGCCGCGTCGAGATCGACCTCTACACGGTCCAAGGTCGTCATGTGAAGGCGCTCGGCAACGGGTGGTACCCGGCCGGCGCGCATCGCATCGCCTGGGGACGCTCCAGCAACAACGGTGAAGCGCTGGCGGGCGGTGTGTACTTCGTCCGCTTCAAGGGCGACGGCGTGACTCGCACGCAGAAACTGGTTCTCCTTCCGTAGGCTCAAAGGTGGAGGCCTCGCCCGCCCGGGCGGGGCCTCCGCCGTTCGTATCGGAGAGGCCGAAGGTCGCGGGGGTCCCCATGATTCTTCGTGTGCAGCGTTCGATGGCCGCCTTCGCCCTGGCCGTTTTGGCCGGGGCCTTCTCTCCGCAAAGCGTCGAGGCGCAGTTCACAGCCATCACCAAGAATCCTCTGGGTGCGAACGGGATGGGCTTCGGTGTGTCTTGGGTCGACTACGACGGCGATGGTGACGACGATCTCTTCCTCACCTACGACGGTCCGAATCTCCTGCTGCGGAACGACGGAGCCGACGACTTCACCGATGTCACTCCCGCATTGCTCGCAGGCAACGAGAACAGCGGCTCGGGCGTGTGGGGTGACTTCGACAACGATGGAGACCCGGATCTGTACGTCGTCAACTACTTCGCGGCGAACAAGCTCTTCCGCAAAGACGCCGCCGGGTTCGCGGATGCCACCGTCGGCCCATTGGGGGTGAACGGTCCCGGCCAAAGCGCGGCATGGGGCGATGCCGACGGCGACGGCGCGCTCGACCTCTACGTCGTCCACTACGGAACGCCGAACAAGCTCTTCCGTAACCTCGGAGGTGGAGCGTTCGTCGATGCCTCGCTCGGACCGCTCGCCGATGCTGGCTGGGGCCTGGCCGCGACATGGGGCGACTACGACAACGACGGGGATTCCGACCTCTACATCACCAACGACGGCCCGAATCGGCTTCTCCGTAACGATGGGGGAGGCGTGTTCGCGCGCGTCGTCGGCCTGGTCATCGAAGACGGCGGACCGGGTCAGGGCGCGGCGTGGGGCGACTACGACAACGACGGGGATCTCGACCTCTATATCGCCAACTACGGGACTCCGAGCAAGCTGTTGAGGAACGACGGGGCCGGTGTGTTCACGCCGCTCACCGCGGGGCCGCTCGGCGATCGCGGGAACAGCACGGGAGTGGCCTGGGCCGATTACGACCATGACGGGGACCTCGACCTCTATCGAACCAGCTACGGCTCAGGCAACAAGCTGATGCGTAACGACGGCAATGGCGTGTTCACCGGCATCACCAGCGGCGCGCTGGGCGACGCCTTCAACAGCAATGGCACGGCCTGGGCCGACTACGATGGCGATGGAGATCAGGATCTCTACGTGGTGAACGATGGGCACGCCAACGTCCTGCTCCGGAACGATCTGGTTTCGTCCAATCACTGGCTCGAGATCCAGCTCGAGGGCGGACCGTCGAACCGCGCTGCGATCGGTGCTCGCGTGCGAGTCGCGAGCGGAGCCCTGCGCCAGGTCCGCGAGGTGTCCGGCGGATCGGGCTACATGTCTCAGGACTCACGGATCGTGCACTTCGGTCTCGGCGGCAGCGCCGTCGCGGACACCGTGACGGTGCGGTGGCCCTCCGGCATCGTGACGCGCTCTTTCGCCGTTCTTGCCGATCAGCGCATTCTCATTCGTGAGCAGGATCTTGTCGGCGTGGACGGTGGCTTGGTCTCGGCACCGCGATTCGAGCTCGGGGCCCCGACCCCCAACCCGGTCGCGAACCGCACATCGATCGCCTTCACGATTCCGAGGTCCGGGGCGGTGCGGCTCGCGATCTTCGACGTCCAGGGCCGCATGGTGACCAAGCTCGTGGATCGGGCGCTGTCGTCAGGTCCTCACGAAGCGCGGTGGGACCGGCGTGACACTCGAGGCAACCTCGCCCCCGGAGGAGTCTACTTCGCGCGGCTCGAGGCGGACCGATGGCGCGCGACGCGCAAGCTGGTACTCTTGCCGTGAACGCAGCGGTCAACGCTGATCGCGAGGTGTCGCGATGCGACTTCCACAGCCACACCCCGATGTAAGCGCGGACTACCTGAGCCGCACCACCGATCGGGTCAGCGCGATCCCTGGCCCCTGGACGCGTAGGAAATAGAGTCCGGCGCCCGCCGGGCGGCCGTCGCTCGTCCGGCCGTCCCACGTGATCTTGTGCGCCCCCGCGGAAAGCGTCGCGGCGCCGAGGTCCGCCACCGCGCGGCCGTCGACCCCGTAGACCGCCATGCGGACGCGCGCCGCGGCCGGCAGCGCGAAGGACAGGTGGACGCGGTCGACG
>DASTBI010000267.1 GCA_035712145.1 Candidatus Eisenbacteria bacterium
CCGCGGCCTGCGCTATTCGTTCGGCTACAGCGCCTGTCCCGACCTCGCCGATCAGGCCAAGCTCTTCAAGCTGCTCGACCCGGAGAAGGCGATCGGCGTCACGCTCACCAGCGCCTATCAGCTCGTCCCCGAGGCCTCGACGAGCGCGATCGTCGTCCACCACCCCGCGGCGATGTACTACCTGGTGAAGGTGTAGCGGCGCCTGAGCATGAACGCCGAGATCCAGAAGCCCTTCCGGGCCGCCGCGATCCAGGCCGCGCCGGTGTTCCTGGACCGCGAGGCCACGGTCCAGAAGGCCTGCGACCTGATCGCGCATGCCGCCCGTGAAGGCGCGCGGCTGATCGTGCTGCCGGAAACGTTCATCCCCGCCTACCCGGCGTGGGTGTGGGTGCTTCCGCTCACCCGGCGTCCCGAAGTCGCCGCGCTCTACCGCGAGCTGGTCGAGCAATCGGTCGACGTGCCCGGGCCGGACGTCGAGCGGCTCGGCGCCGCTGCTCGCGCGGCGCAGGCGTGGGTGGCGGTCGGTGTCAACGAGCGGAACCAGGATCGCAGCCGCACCACGCTCTACAACACGCTGCTCCTGTTCGATGCCGGCGGGAACCTGCGCAGCCGCCACAGAAAGCTCATGCCGACCGGCGGGGAGCGCATGGTGTGGACGCCGTCGGAGCATGCGGATCTGGTGGTCCAGGACACACCGCTCGGGCGGCTGTCGGGCCTCATCTGCTGGGAGAACTACATGCCGCTCGCACGGTACGCGCTGTACGCGCAGGGCTCCGAGATCCACCTGGCGCCGACCTGGGACAAGAGCGAGCAGTGGCTCGCGAGCCTGCGGCACATCGCGCGCGAGGGACGGGCGTGGGTGATCGGCTGCTGCCAGGCGCTCCACATGAGCCAGGTGCCGGCTCGTTATGCCTTCAAGGCGGCCTATCCCGTGGGCACCGAGTGGATCAACTCCGGCAACTCGATGATCGTGGACCCGGACGGCGTCGTCGTCGCCGGGCCGCTCGAGGCTCGCGAAGGAATTCTCTACGCCGAGATCGACCCCGGGCGGGCGGCGGGCTCACGCTGGATCTTCGATGCGGCCGGCCATTACAGCCGTGGGGAGCTGTTCGACTTCGCGGTGCGCGACGGCGCCGGAAAAGCGGCGAAGCCGCGCCGCAAGTCCGCTCCACGCCCGGCGAGGCGTGCGAAGACCCAACCCCGGTCACGACGAAAGGCTCGCCGATGACCTCCGCGACCGGGATGAAAGTGGAGCCGGTCACTCTGGAGGGGCGCCGGGTTCGGATGGAGCCGCTCGATCTCGGCCGGCACTTCGATGGACTGGCCGCGGTCGGCCTGGACGATGACCTGTGGCGCTGGACGCTCAACCATCCGAAGACGCCCGACGACCTGCGCAGCTATTTGGAGACCGCGCTCCACGAGCAGTCGCGGGGCCGCTCGCTGCCATTCACCACCTTCGATGTCGCGAGCGGGACGATCGCCGGATGCACACGCTTCGGCAACATCGACGTGCCGCTCCGCAAGGTCGAGATCGGCTGGACCTGGGTCGGGCGACCGTTCCAGCGTTCCTACGTCAACACCGAGGCCAAGTACCTGATGATGCGGCATGCCTTCGAGAGCTGGGGCTGCGTGCGGGTCGAGCTCAAGACCAACGTGCTCAACCGGCGCTCGCGGGACGCGATGCTTCGCATCGGTTGCATCGAGGAGGGCGTGCTGCGGAACTTCGGCATCAGCGACGCCGGCGTGCCGCGCGACACGGTCTACTACAGCGTGATCGACCGCGAGTGGCCCGCCGTCAAGGCGCGGCTCGAAGGCATGATGGCGCGGTGACGCCGCCGTTACTGGGCCGACGGCTTCAGATGGAGCGGCACGACGCGGGCCTGGTCGATCAGTCCGCGACGAATCAGGTCGTCGGCCGCGCGCTCGGCCTTCTTGCGGCTGCTGAAGGAGCCGAGCACCACCCGGTAGGCATCGCCGTCGGGGTCGCTGGCCTCCATGACGCGGGTCGAAAGACCGGTGAGCTCCGAGAGGCGTGAGCTCTCCGCGCTCGCGCGGTAAGGATCGAGATAGGTCGCGACCTCGATGCCCTGCCAGCGCGGGCGCGAGGCCGCGGCCGTATCGGCGGACACTCGGATCTGAGCTGCCGTGCGTGTCTTGTCACGCCGGCGGGATGGCCGTTCCTTCGGTTCCGGCGTCGGCTCCTGCGACGGCATGGCGACCACGGCTGCCGAGTCCGCCGGCGCTCCGCCGGTGGACTTCATGCGCGGCACGAACACGACCAGGGCCGCGAGCACGACCACGCCGCCGGCCGTGGCGGTGATCCACGTGGTGTCGCGCCGCCCGCGTCCTCCCTTCGGGGGCGGTGCTCCGGCCTTCCGCGGCGCTTTCGGTCCCGTGCTCGATGCCATGGCCAGGTTCTCGGCGGCCACGTCGAACTCCGCTTCGGGATCGCGCTCGTCCTGGAGGAAGACCGCCGTGTCGGCCCCGGCACGAACGCCGATCTGGATCGGATTGTCGGGATCGACGAACCGCGAGATCCAGTCCCGCACCTCGGGCTCGCCCGACGACCGTGGCGGAAGGGACTCGGCCTGCGGCTCGGGTTCGGCCGGCGGCGGGGGAGCCGGCTTCTCGGACTGGGGTGGTTTCTCGGCCGTCTTGGCGACCGGCTCGGCTTTCGACACCGGCTTCGCCGATGGTTTCGCCGCGGGCTTCGTCGCGGGCTTGGATTCCTTGGCCGGAGGAGCGATCGGCATTTCGGTGGCGGGTTTCTCGGCGGCGACCGGGCTGGGCGAGGCGGGCTTGTCCCCGGCGACCGGAGGCGCGCTGGGTTTGGGGCGGGGTCGCTCCGCGGGGGCCTTGGGCGCCGGCGGCGGCGTGGCCGTGGGCGCGGGTGCGGGCGTGGCGGCCGACGTCGCAGGCCTGGCCGGGCTCTCCGCCGCGCCGCGTAGCCACGTGCCGGCTGCCGAAGCCTGCACGTGCTTCACCGTCACGATCTTTTCCGAATCCCGGGCCGCGGCCTGGAGCGCGTGGCTGGCAAGGGTGTTGATCGAGCGAGGCACGCCGCGCGTCAGTCGATGGATCTCGATGCAGGTCTCGTCCGGGAAGGCCTCGGCCGCGTTGCCCCCGGCGGCTGTGACCCGATGGTGGATGTAGCGCCAGGTGTCCTCGCCGCCGAACGGTCGAACCCGGAGATGCGTGCCGATGCGCTGGCGAAGCTGCCCCAGGTCGGGCTCGGAAAGTCGGGCATCGAGGGTCGCCAGGCCGACCAGGACGATCTGCACCAGGGGCCGCCCCTTGAACTCGAGATTCGAGAGCAGGCGCAGCTCTTCGAGCAGCTCGAGGCTCAGATTGTGGGCCTCGTCCACGACCAACACCGGAGCCCCGTCCTCGCGACGGATCTCGGCCAGATGACGCTCGAGCTCGGCCAGCAATCGCGGCTTCGAGACCGCCTCGGGCAGATCGACGCCGAAGCGCAGGCAGATCTCCTCGAGCAGCTCGGCGCGGGTCAGCGCCGGATTGGTGATGAACGCCGACCAGGCTTTCTCGTCGGTCAGGACCTGAGTGACGATCGATGTCTTGCCAACGCCCGCTTCGCCCGTGACCAGGATGAACGGCTCGCAGGCGCTCAACGCCTGGCGGAAGCCGGCGACGACCTCGGCGCGCTGATCGTGCTCGTAGACCAGGCGTGGATCGTGGCCCGCCGCGAAGGGATTCTCTCGCGGGCCTGGTTGGTTGTCGGACATGGCGCGCCTCGGAGTCGAGAAGGTCGAGGAGTTCTCAGGAGTTATCGGCGGGCCGGGCCGCCGCCTTGCGTGGCTTTCGAGGGGGTCGCGCGCCGTATACTTCGGCCATGACGGAAGTTCGGAGTCGACCCCCCGGCCCGGGCCGGGGCTCGGGGCTGGCCAAGCTCGCCTTTCTGGCGTCGCTGCTGCTGGCCGTCCCCGGCTGCAAGGAATCCACGAAGTACCCGTGGATGATCGTCCCGGGCGTCCGTGTCGGCCCCATCCCCGCCGATGTCAGCGAGAACGATCTCCGCGCCCGCTTCGGCGATCAGATGCGGCCCTTCGCCTACTCGTTCGGGGAAGGCGAGTACGTGTCGGGCGCCGTGGTCTTCCCGACCGACACGCTCAAGCGGATCGAGATCGCGTGGCGGGACACGGTGGCGCGGCGCGAGCTGAAGACGGTGAGGATCGAAGGCTATTCCAGCGTGTGGCGCCTGGAGTCACGGGTGCAGCTCGGCACCGATCTCTTCGAGCTCGAGCGCCTGAATGGAAGGCCCTTCAAGCTGGCGGGGTTCGCGTGGGATCAGCAGGGCGTCGTGCTGTCGTGGGAGGGAGGCTCGTTGATGTCGGGGATGAAAGGGGTCTACGTCTACCTGGCGCCCGATCCCAAGAGGGTCGGCAGCGATGCCTGGCGCCGCGTGCTCGGAGACCGCGAGTACATGTCCGACGACGGAAACATGCGCTCCATGAACCCGCGCGTCGCCCGGATCGTCGTGGCGTTCGATATCGCCGCGCCGCG
>DASTBI010000268.1 GCA_035712145.1 Candidatus Eisenbacteria bacterium
GAAGAGTAATAAGTTCTCCACATCACGGGATTCAGCCCTCGACCATTAGTACAACTTAGCTCAACACATTACTGCGCTTACACTTGTTGCCTATATAGCAGGTGGTCTACCTGCGGTCTTACTCCATTAACTGGAATACAGGGATCTAATCTTGAGGCGAGTTTCCCACTTAGATGCTTTCAGCGGTTATCTCTGCCCGACGTAGCTACCCAGCAATGCCGTTGGCACGACAACTGGCACACCAGAGGTCAGTCCACTCCGGTCCTCTCGTACTAGGAGCAGCTCCTCTCAAATCCCTTACGCCCACAGCGGATAGAGACCGACCTGTCTCACGACGGTCTGAACCCAGCTCGCGTACCGCTTTAACGGGCGAACAGCCCGACCCTTGGGACCTTGTCCAGCCCCAGGATGCGATGAGCCGACATCGAGGTGCCGAGCGAGATCGTCGATGTGAACTCTTGGATCTCACCAGCCTGTTATCCCCGGGGTAGCTTTTATCCGGTAAGCCACGGCCCTTCCACTCGGTACCGTGGGATCACTAAGCCCTACTTTCGTATCTGCTCGACGCGTTGGTCTTGCAGTCAAGCTCCCTTATGCCTTTACACTCTTTGGCAGGTTTCCATTCTGCCTGAGGGAACCTTTGGGCGCCTCCGTTACTCTTTGGGAGGCGACCGCCCCAGTCAAACTGCCCACCTGGCACGGTCCCCCGCCCGGATGACGGTGCGGGGTTAGGGTCTAAATATAATCAGGGTGGTATTTCACTGACGGCTCCACCGAGGCTAACGCCCCAGCTTCACAGCCTCCCACCTATTCTACACAGATCATACCCAAACACAATGCCAAGTTGCAGTAAAGCTCCACGGGGTCTTTTTGTCCTGCTGCGGGTAGGCCGCATCTTCACAGCCATTTCAACTTCACCGGGTCCCTTGTTGAGACAGTGCTCTGATCGTTACGCGGTTCGTGCGGGTCGGAACTTACCCGACAAGGAATTTCGCTACCTTAGGACCGTTATAGTTACGGCCGCCGTTCACCGGGGCTTCGGTTC
>DASTBI010000269.1 GCA_035712145.1 Candidatus Eisenbacteria bacterium
GGGCAGATACCTCCAGACCCGGTCGAGTTGGCTGTGGCCTGGAGATCCACTATGGCCACGGACCCAGAGAGGGAGTCAACAGAAAAGACAGCGACCGCCGGCGCCGCGTGGGGAGCCGGAAGGCGGCTACGATCGACCGGCGGGCGCGGACTTCAGCCGCGCGGCGTACTTCTGGCGCAGCTTGCCCATCTTGGGCGTGATCGTCGCCCGGCAGTAGGGCTGGTCGCTGTGCCCGCGGTAGTAACCCTGGTGGTACCCCTCGGCCGGATAGAAGCGATCGAGCGGCTTCACCTCGGTCACGATCGGATCGTCGAAGGCGCCCTCCGCGGTCAGCCGGGCGATGGTCGCCTCGGCCGCAGCCTTCTGCTCGGGCGTGCTGGTGAAGATTGCCGATCGGTACTGCGTGCCGACATCGTGGCCCTGGCGGTTCAGCGTCGTCGGATCGTGAAAGGCGAAGAAGATCTCGAGCAGGTCCTCGTAAGTGATCGCCGACGGATCGAATTCGATCTGCACCGCTTCGGCGTGCCCGCTGCTCCCTGAGCACACCTGCTCGTAAGTGGGATCGGGCACCGTGCCGCCCGCATATCCGGACGTGACCGCTCGCACGCCTTCGAGCTGCTCGAAGACGGCCTCGAGACACCAGAAGCATCCGCCGGCGAAGGTCGCGGTCTCGGTGTTCATCTACTCGGACCGGGTCGAGGCGCTCATCCAGTTGAGCGCCTGATCCATGGAACGGAACACCTCGACCAGCTTGGTGCTCTTTGGATCCATCTCGCGATACGCCTGGTACATCCGCCCCAGCGCGAAGCTCACGTCATGCGGGGCGACGATCGCGAACTTCGAAGGATGATACGGGGTGTCCATCTTTGCCGACGTCATGGCGAGCGCCGCCACACGGTCCGTGGAAGGGAGGTCGATGCGCTCCACGTCGGTCATGTCGATCAGCTCGCTGTACCCCTCCACCTCGGGCCGCGACCAAACGTCGCGCTGGTAGCCGAACACGTCCGAATCCGTCATGACGCCGTAGCTTCGAGCGACGACCATCCGGTTCTCGTGCTCGATGCGGTACTCGATGGGCATGGGCGGGGACTCCTTTCGCCGGCGAAGATACAACCTGCGTCAACCGCGCACCGCGAACAAGAAGCCCGCCCGGTCACCGGGCGGGCTTCAGAGACCTTCCCTGGTCAGCTTCGTGCGGGCGCCGGCGTCATGCCGTCGTCGAGCAGGTCCTCGAACAGGGTCCTGAAGTGGATCATGGCCTGCCGGAGATCCTCGGTGGCCGCTTTCCCCTTCTCGACACGCAACGCGATGTCGTGCGCCGCCCGATAGTTCTCGACCACGCGCGGATGGTCCACGGAGATGTCCGCGGAGCGCTGCTCGAAGTCGCCCATCGGATAGCCGCGGCGCCGCATCACTTCTTCGACCAGCCGATCCGCTTCGTGTACGGCGGCTTTTGGATCGTCCACGAACCTCGCCTGCTCGCTGCGCCACATCTGCGCGAAGTGGTCGCGGTCGGAGGCCGGCAGCGGATGGATGGAGAGCTTCTCTACGCGCTTGGCGCGGCGGTCGAGCTCCTTCTCGGCACGGCCACGCCCGCGCTCGCGAACCTCATGGTCGTACTCGGGGCCGAAGCGCTCCTTCAACGCGCCCGACCGCCGATTCTTGATAATGGCCGAGATCACCATGGCCACGATGATCATGCCGACGATCAAGACGATCGCGGTTTGGGTATCCATGACATTTCCTCCCTACGGCCGACACGATCTCGTATGACAGGTCTCGGTCATCGCTCGAGAACCGAGTCTGCCGAGTCGTCGCCCCCGAGTACCGCAGCACGCGTGCCAACGATGGATGCCGGCCAGAATCCTGGATTTTCGGGTTGATCGGCGCCGCGCCCGGCGGCTGGTGTAAGAAGGGAACGGATCTCGATGAAGATTCTTCGACTTCCAGCCAAGGCTTCAGGCGAAAGGTCAACGCTTCTGCCGCGATCGCATGGCCTCGAGCCGCGCGCGCTGCCTGGCCTCCGCGGCGAGCCAGAGGGTGGACACCGCCACTCCCGGATTGAGGTCGAGGTCGCGGCTCGTTCGGCTCTTCAGTGCCGCGTCGAGGCGCTGATCAAGGCCGTAGATGTCTTCGCGATAGTTCATGCGGCCCACCGAATCCACCCAGGCCGTCCAGTAGAGGAAGTGGACCGGCACGCCTTTGGGCAGGCGCATGCGTCTCCAATTTCCCTGCGCCACCAGGCTATCCAGCCGGACCGAGTCCGTCGGCGCGGCGCCGATCAACGAATCCGCCAGCTCGACGGCGTGCTCGACGCGCACACATCCATGGCTGTAGTCGCGCACCGCGACACTGAAGCGGCTGCGCGCCGGCGAGTCGTGGAGGTAGACGTCGTATTCGTTCGGGCACATCAGCTTGATGTTGCCGAGCGGATTGTCCGGCCCGGCATCCTGGATGACGAGATACGGGAACGAGTCGGTCTGAGCGTTCTTCCAGGGCACCGTCTGAGGGTCGAGTGTGTCCCGCGTGGTGGCGGTCAGCGAATACACGTGCATGTGGTTGTCCTGGAGGTAGCTCTTGTTGCGCCGAATGGCGGGCGCGATCTCCTTCTGTACGACGCTCGGCGGCAGGGTCCACGTCGGGTTCACCTCGAGATACGTGATCTGGTCGCTGAACACCGGAGTCGGACTCTTTCGCTTCCCCACCACCACCCGCATGGCGCGAATGATCCGCCCCGCCTTGTAGATGTCGAGGCGGTAAGCGGGGATGTTGACCTCGACCCTTTGTGAGCCGAGCGAGTCGGGGAGCCAGCGCCAGCGCTCGAGGTTGAGCTCGATCTGGCGGATGCGCTGCTCGACCGGCACGTTGAGGGCCAGGCGGGTCGCTTCACCCACGACGCCGCTCACCGGGATCCCCATGCGCGCCTGCCATCCGCCGACCGCGCGCTCCAGCTTCACGTCGAACACCGTGTCAGAGCCGGTGGCCTTGAAGTCCCCGGTCCACGACAGACGGCGAACGAGCTGCGCCACGCGCCGGCCACGATCGCCGAGCTTGAGCGGCGGCCCCGCCCCGACCGGCGCCCATCCACCATCCGCGGCGATCGAGCGATAACGCGCCAGCGCGTCGCGCAGCCGCCGGTACCCAGGGTGCCATGGCTCCATCTCGGTGAAGAGCTTCGACGGATCGCGTCCCAGGGTGCGCTCCAGCGCCTCGATCTTTCGAGGCGTGAGGCTGTCGACCACCCAGTCCGCATCCAGCCAGCGGCGGGGCACCCGGCCCGGGCGCATGTGCTCCGCGATCCGCAGTACGGCATACGTGGCGGCCACGTCGAATCGGGCCATGATCCGGGGGCGCATCCGCACCGCCGGAGGGTTGTCGCGCTCGGACTGGGTCGCGAGGCGGTCGAGGTGCGCCCAGTCGTAATCCGCAGGATCGAGACCGGCGTCCTGCACGCGGTGGATGGTGTTGAGCAGCTCCTTGGCCGACTGTCGCAGCTCGCGACCGTTTCCCCAGTAAGGCCTGTGTTTCCGCTGCCGGTAGAGGGTCGCGACCCGCGACCACGTCACGGCGAGCCCCACGGTGTCGCTGATGCCGAGACTTGGAGCACCATCGGCGAGCACCGCCTCGATCTCGTCTTCGATGCGAAGTGGCTTCGGAGCTTCGACCGCGGGTTTCCGCTCCTTGCCGCAGCTCGAGAGCGCGAGCATGAGCCCGATCAGGCAGGGCACGGCCCACCGCTTCACCACGATCTGTATCGACATCGGGTTCAGGAAGCGGCGACCGGGTTGGTCGTGAACATGGAGCGGGCCACGCGCCACGCTCCCATCCTGGAAGGGCAACGCATCGCATCACCTCATCATGAGTGGATGCTGCGGGGAGTGCGGGCCGTGTCGGGTTACTGGTTCATGCTCTCCAGGAACTTCTTGTTCGTCTTGCTGTCCTGCATCTTGTTGACGAGGAATTCCATGGCCTCGACCGGGTTCAGCTCGTTGAGGAACTTGCGCAGGATCCAGACCCGTTGCAGGAGCTCAGGCGGCATCAGCAGCTCTTCCTTGCGCGTTCCCGACCTGTTGATGTCGATGGCGGGGAAGATACGCTTGTCGGAGAGCTTTCGATCGAGCACCAGCTCGCTGTTGCCGGTGCCCTTGAACTCTTCGAAGATCACTTCGTCCATCCGCGATCCGGTCTCCACCAGCGCGGTGCCGATGATGGTCAGCGACCCGCCCCCTTCGATGTTGCGGGCCGATCCGAAGAAGCGCTTGGGCCTCTGGAGCGCGTTGGCGTCGACGCCGCCCGACAGGATCTTGCCGGAGTGAGGCACCACGGTGTTGTGCGCGCGCGCCAGGCGAGTGATGGAGTCGAGCAGGATCACGACGTCGCGCTTGTGCTCGACCAGCCGCTTGGCCTTCTCGATCACCATGTCGGCGACCTGGACGTGACGCTCGGCGGGCTCGTCGAACGTGCTCGACACCACTTCGCCCTTCACCGTGCGCTGCATGTCGGTGACTTCCTCGGGCCGCTCGTCGATCAGTAGCACGATGAGCACGCACTCGGGATGGTTCTCGGTGATGGCGTTGGCGATCTTCTGCAGGAGGATGGTCTTGCCCGCCTTGGGCGGCGAGGTGATGAGCGCGCGTTGCCCCTTCCCGAACGGACACAGGAGATCGATGATGCGAGTCTCGATGCATCGGTCCTTGGTCTCGAGGTTGAGTTTCTCCTGCGGATAGAGCGGCGTGAGGTTGTCGAAGAGGATCTTGTCCTTGGCCGCCTCGGGGCTCTCGAAGTTGACGGCTTCGACGCGGAGCAGCGCGAAGTAGCGCTCCCCTTCCTTCGGCGGCCGCACCTGCCCCGACACCGTGTCTCCGGTGTGCAGGTCGAACCGCTTGATCTGTGAAGGCGACACGTAGATGTCGTCCGGCCCGGGCAGGTAGTTGTAGGTCGGCGACCGGAGGAAGCCGTACCCCTCGGGCAGGATCTCGAGCACCCCTTCCGCGAAGATCAGACCGTTCTTTTCGGTCTGGGCTTCGAGGATCTTGAAGATCAGCTCCTGCTTGCGCAGGCCGCTCGTGCCCTGGATGTTCAGCTCCTGCGACAGATGCAGGAGCTCGGACATGGTCTTTCCCTTGAGCTCGGTGAGCTCCATGGTCTGGGTCGGCGTCTGGGGCGGCGCCTGCGTCGGTATCTGTGTCGTCTCCATGGCGATGGTCGCCTCTGTGTCGCCCCGCGGCGCGCCGTGCATCACGTGCGCCCGAGGCGTGGGCCGTGGGAGCGGGTCACTGACCCGCGGGCCGTGTGAGTGTTGGTGTGCGGAGCGGGTTGAGCTGAACGATTCCTCGAACGGAATCCGATTGGAACCCGTGGAGCCGCGATGCCGGACGGCTGAGAGTCGGGGAAACCTGGTAGCGCGGACCCTTGGGGGTGGGTGAAACTCGGTCCAGATCTGTGGAGTATCTGCGGACCTGGCGAACGCAAGATTAGTGACGGGGCACCTTCCTGTCAAGAGCTCGGCGCCGCTGCGCGCGAAGATCGTGCGCCGCGCTTTTGAAAGCCGTGCGGAATGCCGCCGCGGCGAGTGGGCGAATTCCCCCGCGCTCTTCCGTCACCGACTTCGTGCGCGCCAATCCTGCGCGCGGTGCGGCTCGGCGCCGCGCCCGTCCGTGGCACATCGCTTGCGGTTCTTCCGCGGGGAAGGATGGCGGGGCCCCTGAGGGGCCGTGTCCTGCCGATGAGCCTGCGCAACCTCCACCGCGGCTCCTCTTCCCGCCACCTCAAGAGCAACCGAACGGCCTGGGCGCCAGTGCCCGGGCCTTGCTCTTTGAGGCGGACGCTCAGCGCCGATCGACCGCGATTCGCGCAGCCGCGCACTCCAGCGTGATGCGATGGAGCGCCACGAGTCCCTGCTGGTCGAGCCACGGCCCGACGTAGCCTCCGGCCACGACGAACGCGATCGGCACACCGCGGCTGGCGCTCCACTCGAAGACCAGACGCTCGCGGGCTTCCAGCATCGGAACGTCGATCCCCGAAAGGCCCCCGGTCGTGCACAGCTCGCAAGGGTCCATCCCGGCGTTGTAGAGGCACAGATCCCAGGTCTGTCCTTCACGGTCGATCTCCGCCAGCTGGTCGCGAATGGTGGGAAGGTACTCCGCCGCATCCGCCACCATCGTGAGCCGCAATCGGCCACCGTCCGAATACGCGTCGAAGGCCGCCACCGACACATCCTCCTGCCCGATGCGCGGCTCGCCACGAATGAGCGACGCCGTGCCGCCGCCGCAGTGCGCATCGAGGTCCAGGATCAGAACGGAGCGCGCGCCAAGCGCGAGAGCTTCATGGGCGGCAATCACCAAACCGTTGAAGGTGCAGAACCCCGTTCCGCTGTCGCGACGTGCATGATGGAGGCCGCTCGAGAGCGACCCCGCCACGCCGCCTTCGAGGGCGGCGCGGACCGCGGCGACCACGCCGCCGTTGCTGGCCAGCACCATCGGCCAAAAGCCGGGATCCCACACGAAGCCCTGGGACTGCGCCAGCGCGCGAGGCGCTCCGGTCTCGACCGCCCGCACGTAGGCCGGATCGTGAACCGCGCACAGCTGCTCGCGCGTGAGAGGAAGGGGTTCCTCGAGACGGACCCCGGCGATTGGATCATGCTTCAGCGACTCGGCGATCCACGTGGCCTTGCGCGTGGTGTCGAACGCATGGGCGGAGAGCGTGTACGCCGGACTGTAGTAAACCGGAATCACGCTCGCTCCCCGATGCTTCAGGAGCCGGCGCGGCGCACGACGACGGAGTCGGGCTCGTAGCGCACCAGCACACCGTCCGGCGGAGGCTTGATGGGACGAATCGCGGCCCGCCGGTGGCCGCCCGCCTGCAGAGGCCCGGGAAGCCGCCATGTCGCCTGAACGTCGGCGAAGGCGCGGTCCATCAGCCGGCGCGGCGTGGTGATGACGGCCGTCACGCGCGCGGGCTCGAAAGAAAGGCTCGTCTCTTCGTCCGGCGCCTGCACCGCCACCGTGAAGCGGCGGGTGATTCCCGGCTCGAGAGGAATGCCGACCTCGACGTGATCGGGCATCATCGAGCACCAGTCGGGCAGCGACTGGGGCGCCACCGCGAGCATGAGCGTGTCGCGGCGCCCGGTGAGCGACACCGGCTGGAGATGCACGCTGTCGAGCGTCGCCAGCGCCGTCGCCGGCCCCGAGACCATGACGCGCGCCGGCCGGAGGTTCACCGTTCCGTCCCAGAGCGCCGACGGCGTGCCCTCCACCCGCACGGCCACCGGCACCTTTACCGTCGTGCGGCGATCGATGTCGAGCTCGAGGGTTCGCGGACTGACCAGGCGGTCGAGCTGCAGATGGACACCTTCGGGAATCGGCAGATCCTCCGCCCCGAGCGCGCGCTCGAAGTGGCCGACGTTCACGCCCGCCAGCGACACCTTGACCGGCGGCTCGGTGACGCGCAGCCGGATCAGCTGCTTGGCAGTGCCGCGAAGCTCGGCCTGAACGGCAGAGGGCGCCGGGCCATAGAGCGAGAGCGAGTCCGGCAGGTCGGTGATCATGATCGGGAATGTGACCAGCATCGTCGCCGGGCGATCGGTATACACGTTGAGATACACGACCACCGCCAGGAGCAGCGCCACGAGCTTGAGCCCGAGATTGTCGAACAGGATGCTCCGGAGCAGGTTCATCAGCGCTCCCCGGCGTCCGGAGCGCTGTCGAGAGCCTCTTCACCCGCTCCTTCGTCGCCTTCGCCCGGCGTGCGCAGCCCGTGCTTCTCCATCCGCGAGTAGAGCGTGCGGCGCGTGAGCCCGAGCAGTCGCGCCGCCTGGCTCTTGTTGCCGCGCGCCAGCTCGAGCGCCTGGAGGATCAGCTCGCGCTCCAGCTCCTCGAGCGAGAGGCCCTCCGGCGGGATCCGCGGCACCCAGGCGCGGCTCCCTCCCATGAGCTCCGGACGCGCGAAGGAGAGATGATCGGGACGGATGGGATCGGCGCCGGCGAGGATCAGCGCCCGCTCGAGCGTGTACTCCAGCTCGCGAACGTTTCCGGGAAAGGGGTAGCGCTGGAGCGCGGCCAGGGATTCAGGCGTCAGCTTCTCGATCGACGCGCCCTGTCGCGTCAGGAAGTAACCCGCCAGGCGCTCCACGTCTCCGGGGCGTTCCCGCAGTGGCGGCAGCGCGATCGGGAAGACGTTGAGGCGGAAGAACAGGTCCTCGCGAAATTGCCGGTCGCGCACCATCTGCTCGAGCTCCCGATTCGTGGCGGCGACGATCCGCGCGTCCACCCGCACCGGCTGGCTCCCGCCGACGCGATAGAAGGTCTTCTCCTCGATCGCCTGCAGCAGCTTGACCTGCAGCGCCAGAGGCACTTCGCCGATCTCGTCCAGGAACAACGTGCCGTGGTCCGCGTCCTCGAAGCGTCCTGGCTTCTGACGCACCGCTCCGGTGAACGCGCCTCTTTCGTGCCCGAAGAGCTCGCTCTCGAGCAGCGCTTCGGGCAGCGCGCCGCAGTTCACCTTGACCCAAGGACCGGCGGCGCGTCCGCTCGAGAAGTGAAGCGCTCGCGCGAACAGGTCCTTGCCCGTTCCGCTCTCCCCGCGCAGCAGCACCGTGGACGACGTCGGCGCGACGCGCTCGGCGAGCGCCACCGCCTGGCGGAGCGCCGGGGATTCTCCGATCACGGTGGTGAGCCCGCGACGCAGCGAATCGACCGTGCCTTCCAGACGGCGATTCTCGGACTTCAGGTCTTCCTCGCGTCCGAGCCGCTCGAGGATGCGCGCCAGCTCGTCGCGGAACTCCCCCTCTTTGTCGACGTAGTCGTACGCGCCCTCCTTGAGGGCGCGTCGCGCGGTGTCGATCGTGGCGTAGGCCGTCATCAGCACCACGTGGATCGATGGCCAGCGCCGCCTGACTTCCGCGAGCAACGCCAGTCCGTCGGGGGGCGGCATGCGCAGGTCGGTGATCACGGCATCGAAAGGAGCCGCGGCAAGCCGGTTCAAGGCCGGCTTTCCCCCGTTGACGAACTGCACCTCATGGCCCGCGTCCTCGAGCTCGAGTGCTGTCAGCTCGGCGTTCTTGATCTCGTCGTCCACGACCAGCACGCGCACCGTGTCCCCTCAGGATCGTTTGGGCAGACGGATCAGGCAGCTCGTCCCGCGACCCATTTCGCTCGTGATCGTGAGCGTTCCACCCGCGGACTCGACGAGACGCCGTGCCATGAACAGCCCGAGGCCCGTGCCCTGAGCCCGCGTGGTGAAGAACGGCTGTCCAAGCTTGTCCAGCACCTCACGTGGGATGCCTGGACCGTTGTCACGGATCGATACCTCGTACGCGCCGCTGTCGACATCGCTCACCACCAGCGTCCCGCCCTCGGCCATGGCCTCGAGCGCGTTCAAGATGAGGTTCAAATAGACCTGTTTCAAGCTCTCACTGTCGAGCGCGACCCGGGCAGTCGTGGCTCCGCGATTCCGCTCCAGCGTGATCTGCCGCGCGCGCATCTCTCCCTCGAGCAGGGCGAGGGTGGCCTCGAGGGCGAGGGCGGCGTCCCCGCGAGCGTCCTCGTCAGGGGCCGGCCTGGCGAATTGGAGGTAGCGCGACACGGTGTGCGACAGGCGGTCCGTCTCCTCCACCACGCTGTCGGCCATGCGCTGCGCTTCGGGCGACAGCTTGGCGAGCCGCTGCGCGGACCCGCGGATGATGGCGAGCGGGTTCTTGATCTCGTGGGCCAGGGTCGCGGTCAGCCGCCCCATCGCCACCAGATTCTCCGCCCGCGACAAGCGGCGCTCGAGCAGCAGGCTCGACCACGCCATGCGCACGATGACGGCGCCGAGGATCGCGAGCGCCAGCCCGATGACGAGCGTGGTGAGCCACAGCGAGCGGCCGAGACGGGACAGCTCGTCGAGGTACTCCGGCCGGGCCTCGAGCGCGACCACCGCCACCACTCGGCCCTCCTCCGTCACCGGCGCCAGGCCTGCCCTCAGCGCCTCGCGGCCGCGTCCGTACACCTCGGAGACCGCGGGATGCCCCCGATAGGCCTCGCGAAGCGCGTCGCGCGCCAGCGAGTCGAGCGGAGTCAGGCTCAAGGCGCGCTCAGGGCCGCGGGTGTCGTAGACGGTGACGCGCGCCGAGTCGAGCAGCGCCGCGTCCGCGGCGCGCGACGCGGTGCGAAGCTGCTCGATCAGGAGCTGGATCGCGATGTAGCCGGTGCCGTCCTCGCCGAGCCGGCGCGCGTCTTCGACGTCGGCGGGGCTGACCTGCGAAGCGCCGGTGGCGGCGAGAGCCACGAGCCGTCCCGCGAATTCGCTCTCCATCGCCTTGCGGATGCTGCGATAGGTGAGCCACGACAGGGTCGCGGTGGCGACCAGAGCGAGCGCGACGAAGGCGAAGGTGAGCGAGAGGGTGCGCGGCAAGGCCTTCCCCTCCCTGGGGCCGAACTCAGAGTGGTGGCTGGACCTCGATCGGATCGCCGACCGCGATGGCGCCGCCGCGGAGCACCCGGACGAAGCGGCCTCGCTGCCCCTCGAGCTCCTTGCGGAGACCGGGGCGGATGGCGTCCATCTGCTCGCACGGAGCGCAATGCGCGGCGATCTCGAGCGTGGTTTCGCCGATCCGGAGCCGCGTCCCCTTGTCCAGCCGATGCAGGTCGACGCCACGCACGGTGATCTGTTCGCGCACCGCTCCGGGCATGAGGCCGAATCGATCCAGGACCTCCTGCTCCATCACCAGCAGCGCCCGGCGACTGCCCGGCTTGGCGTGCCGGTCGCCATCGAGCCCGGCCCCTTCGCTGAGCGTGGCGCGATCCAGAGGGTTCCGCTCGCCGCGAGCGGGGCTCTTCTGAAGTGCGGTGACCACTGCCGAGCCGGTCATCGCGCCGCGGCCCGCGCTTCCTGACGGATCAGGTGGATCGCCAGTCCTTCAACGTCCTCGGCGGCCTCGCCCAGCGTCTCGGTCAGCGTGGGATGCGCGTGAATGGCCTGCGCCAGATCGCGCGCGTTCAGGTCCGCGGCGATGGCGAGCGAGCACTCGTGAATGAGCTCGCTGGCGCGCGCGCCGATGATGTGCGCGCCCAGCACCTGGTCGGTCTCGCCGTCGACGACCAGCTTGACGAATCCGGTGAGCTCGCCGTCGGCGATGTTGCGACCGTGGGCGCGGAACGGGAAGCGCCCCAGCTTCACGCGCCGCCCTTCGGCCTTGGCCTCGCGCTCCGTGAGGCCGACGCTCGCGATCTCGGGGCTGGTGAAGGTCGCGGCCGGCACCGCGCGCCAGTTGGTCTGCGCGGGATGGCCGGCGATGATCTCCACCGCGGCTTTGCCCTGCGCCGAGGCGAAGTGAGCGAGCTGGCGGATGTCTGTGACGTCGCCGATGGCGTAGACGTTGCGCGCCGAAGTCTGGAGATGGTCGTTGACCACGATCTTGCCACGGTCTCCGCGGGCGATGCCCAGGGACTCGAGGCCGAGACCGTCGGCCGCGGGCTTGCGCCCGGTCGCCACGAGCACGGTGTCGACTTCGAGCGTCTTTCCGCCGGCCAGCGTGAGCCGGACCGAGTCGCCCTCGCCGTCGGAAATGCCTTCCACCTTGGTGTTGGTGTGGATGGCGATCTTGTGCTTCTTCATCTCGCGCTCGAGCGTCTGGGCGATCTCGTCGTCCTCCGCCGGAACCAGGCGAGGGAGCATCTCGACCAGCGTCACCTCGGTGCCGATCGCCGCGAAGAAACAGGCGAATTCGGTGCCCACCACGCCGCCACCGAGCACCGCGACCCGGCGCGGCTGATGCGGCAGGTCGAGCGCCTCCTGGCTGGTGATCACTCGATGGCCGTCGAGCTTGAAGCCGGGAGGAAGCGTGGCCTGGGCTCCGGTCGCCAGCACGATGTTCTCGGCGACGATCTCACGGGTCTCGCCATTGGCGCCCGTGACCGCAAGGCGGCCGGGCGCCGTCAGCTTCGCCGCGCCATAGAGGATCTCGACCTTGCGTCCCTGCAGCAATGTCTTGACCCCCCCGGTCAGCTGGCCGACCACCTTGTTCTTGCGCTCGAGCAGCAGATTCCAGGCGATCTTCGGCTCGCCGACCTCGATGCCGTATTCCTTGGCCCGCTTGATCAGCTCGTAGAGATGAGCGGTGACGATCCACGCCTTGGTCGGAATGCAGCCCCAGTTGAGGCAGGTGCCGCCAAGCTGGTCCTTCTCCACGACGGCGGTCTTGAGGCCGAGCTGCGCGGCGCGAATGGCCGCCACGTAGCCGCCCGGGCCGGTGCCGACGATCACGACTTGGAAGCGCAGGGTTTCGCTCATTGCGGGCTCTTTCCAGGGCGAAGGAGAGGCACGGACTTTAGGAACGCGTCGGCAAGCATGTCAACCGGCGAGACGCCTAACCGCCGGTCCCGCGAGGCGCCTGTGGTCCCGATCCCTCCTGGACACGGTTCATCGCCTCGATCAGCGGCTGCCGCATCTCGGGAGGCGGGTCGGACTGCAGCGCGCGGTGGTAGTACTCCAGCGCCCGAGTGGTATTGCCGCTCCGCTCGTACACGATCCCCAGGTTGAAGAGGGCAATCGGATGGTGCGGGTCACGCTGCAGCGCGAGCAGGAAGTGGCGCTCGGCTTCATCACTCTGGCTCAGGTTGTAGTAGCAGACGCCGAGATCGACCAGCGCGCTCACCTGGCTCGAGTCGCGTCGCAGCGCGGCCCGATACTGGATGATGGCTTCGGACCAGTTACCGGTATCGTAGAGGACGTCACCAAGCCGGACTCGCGCCTCGACGTTGCTCGAGTCCCGGTCGAGCACCTGACGCAAGGAATCACTGCTCACCTGCTGGCGGGGCGAGGCCCCTTCGACGGGTGGCTT
Source organism: Candidatus Eisenbacteria bacterium (assembly GCA_035712145.1). Taxonomy (NCBI): domain Bacteria; phylum Candidatus Eiseniibacteriota; species Candidatus Eiseniibacteriota bacterium. Next base: position 12,821 of record DASTBI010000269.1, read on the forward strand.
GGCCCGGTCCACGTTGGCTTTGACCGCCACGAAGATGACGACCAGGGCCATGATGGTTCCGAAGACGAGCCACAAGGAGAGCGCCTCGTTGCCGGTTCGCGGACGAGGCCGGCGGAGCCGCGGTCGCGGCACGAAGGTCGGCTCCGAGGCCTGCGGCGCAGCGCTCTCGGACTTCAGGGGGAAGCCACAGTGGACGCAGTTCTCGGCGTCGCTCGCGTTCTCGCGCCCGCAGTCGGGGCACCGAATCGTTTCCGTCATCCCACCTCCCGGAGTCGCGCGACTATGTCACCCGGTCGCGACCACCCGCAAGCGACGCGGGCGTACGGACGCAGTATCGCGATTGACCCTGGTTTCAGGCCAGTGCTAGCGTTTCGAGCATCCTCATGAAGCTCGGGTTCTCGATCTTGGGTTGCGCCGCTCTCCTCTTTCCCCACCCGAGCTCGCATGCCGAGGAGATCCGGCTCGACGACGTGGTCGCTCGCGCGCCCCGCGCCGTCGTGGCGGGGTCCGCCTTCGCCGACAACGCGCTGCTCGAGCTGCGTCATCGCGCCTTGCTGGAGGCCGGTCAGGCCCAGGTGGCGCTCGCGTTTCCGCTTCCAAGCGGAACCGTCATTCCGGCCGGACCGATCACGGTGCGCGAGGCGTTGGCCCTCGAGCCGCGCGACGAGCGCGTGGCCGTGATCGAGCTGACCGCCTCCGAGATCCAGCGTGTCCTCGAGCGGGCCGCGAGCGCCTACGCGGTCTACCGCTATGACGGGAAGGCAGCGCTGCTCGAGCCGGGCGCCGAGGAGTCGACCCTGGTGTCGGCGGAGGGCGTGAGCTACGAGATCGATCTCGAAGCCCCTCCCGGCCGCCGGATCGTCCACTACGCCTTCGGCGGGACCTCGCCGGACTCCACCAGGCGACTCAAGGTCGCGGCCACCAAGGGAACGCTGGAGCGGCTGGGTCTCGAGGCGCGGACCGAACCCGGCGCCCCTCGCATCCAGGACGCGCTGCTCGCGCGATTGCGAAAGATGGGAACGCTGGAGGGCGCCAGCGACCACAACTGGAGCGTCGTGCCCGACTACGCGCCCACGCCCGAGCGCCGGCTGATCGACCGTCTGGTGCGCCTCGGGGCCGCACCTCGCGAGGAAGTGCGGCGTCTGTTCCCCGATCAGCCCGCGCGCCGTGGGGATCTGGCGTACTGGCTCGGACGAGCCTATGGATGGCGGGAGACCAAGCTCTCGGGCGCGTATCCCGACGTGCCCGATTCGCTCGAGCCGTGGCTGGATGGGCTGGTGAAGCGCCGGATCGTGGGATCCGTGGGCACCGAGGAGTTCTTCAATCCCTTCATCGCGGTGCGCCTCCCCCAGATCCTCGACTGGTGCGAGAACGCCGCCCGGCATGCGCGCTACGCGCTCGACACGGACCCCGACCGCCGGTCCTTCCGCCGGAGCCTGCTGACCGGCACCTCGCTGATGGCGGGTGGAGGCCCGGCGCCTTCGGACACCGTCTCGCGCGCCCAGCTCCTCGGCCTGATCGCCAACGCGCGTTATCCGGTGGCCCGGGTGCTCGAGACGACCGACTTCCATGGCGCGATGGAGCCGGGCACGCGCGGGCCGCGCCATCGCGGGGGCTCCGTCGGCCTGGCGCAGACGATCGCCGGTCTTCGCGCCGAGAACCCCGAGGGGACGGTGCTGCTGGACGGCGGAGACGCGTTCCAGGGGACCATGATCTCGAACTACTCCTTCGGCCGCGCCGTCGTGGAGCAGATGAATCGATTGGGCTACACCGCCATGGCGATCGGCAACCACGAGTTCGACTGGACGGTGGACACCCTGGCACGCCGCGTCGACGAGATGCGGTTTGCCGCGCTGGCCGCCAACGTGACCGAGGCCCGCAGCGGGAAACGACCGCGCTGGGCGCGCAGCGACACGCTCGTCCGGCGCCGGGGCGTTCGCATCGGCGTGCTGGGTCTCGCCTATTCCAAGACCGCCTCGGCGACGCATCCGCGCAACGTGACCACGCTGCGCTTCGGTGACGACTCCACGGCGGCGGCTCCCCTGCCCGCGCGTCTGCGCAAGAGCGGCGCCGACGTCGTCGTCGGTGTGGGTCACATCCCCGGGACCATCGACTCCGCCGGCGTGGTGCACGGTTTGCTGGCGCGGGTCGCGAAGATCCCGGGGGTCGATCTCTGGCTGGGCGGCCACAGCCATACCTGGATCATGGGTGAAGTGCGCGGCATTCCGACGCTGATCCCCGGCTCGCACGGGGAAGGTGTGGCGGTGTGCGACCTGGTGGTCGATCCGCTGCGCCACCGGGTCGTCGAGCGTGACGCACGGCTGGTGCCGGTGGCGGCCGACGCGGTGCGCGACTCGGCGATGGCCGCGCTGGTCGAGCGCTGGAGCAAGGACGTGGATCGAGAGTCCCAGCACCCGGTCGGCTTCAACGCGGTCCGGCTCGGCAAACACCGGGGCGGCGAGAGCGCGATCGGCAGCGTGGTGGCCGACGTGATGCGCTCGGTCACCGGGGCCGAGGTCGCGCTCCAGAACAACGGCGGGCTGCGCGCGGAGCTGGCGGAAGGCACGGTGACCCGTGGCTCCATCTATCAGGTGATCCCGTTCGAGAACAGCATCTACACGCTGAGCCTGAAGGGCTCGGAGATCCGCCGCGTTCTCGAGGAAGCGCTCGCCACCGAGCGGGTCATCCAGGTGAGCGGCATTCGTTACCGGTTCGATCTGGGACGGCCTTCCGGCTCACGCGTCACGTCGCTCATGGACGAGCAGGGGCGCCCACTCGATGAAGAGCGGGTGTTTCGCGTGGCCTGCAACGACTACATGGCGGAAGGCGGAGACGACCTGGTGACGCTGAAGCGCGCGCGACTCAAGGTCGACACGACGATTGGCCTGCGCGACGCGCTGGAAGCGGAAGTTCGCGAGCGCTCGGCTCACGGCGCGCTGCGCTACGAGATGGACGGACGCGTCACCCGCGAGCCCGGGAGCCCGTTGCCGGCGCGAGGAGACTGAGCGGCCTCAGCTCCCGGCCGCACCGTCCTTGTCTTCCGCCTGGAGTCCGATCCCGGCCTTCTTGAAGTACTCCTTCACGCCCCGCGAGATCTGCTTGGCCATGTCTTCCTGGAAGTCCTTGCTCTTCAGCAGTCGGGCTTCCTTGGGATTGTTGATGAAGGCTGTCTCCACCAGGATCGACGGGAACTCGACCGACTTGAGGACCACGAAGCCCGCCTGCTTCACGCCGCGCGACTCGAGCCGGCGATCGGCTGCGATATGGTCGAGCACCGATTCGGCCAGCAGCTGGCTCTGCTGAAGCGCCGAGGAGCGTTTCACGTCGTAAAGGATGTTGACCAGCTCGTCCTCCGTCTTCGGCGGAACACCCCCCACCAGGTCGGCCGCGTTCTCGAGATCCGCCAGATCCTTGTCGGCCTGATCTCCCGCGCCCCGCAGCGAGAGGAAGTAGACCTCCGTGCCGTTTCCGGAGCCGCGCCGCTTGGAGGAGTTGGCGTGGATGCTGATGAACACGTCGGCCTTCATCTTCTCGGCCAGGTGGTAGCGATCGTGCAAGGGGATGAAGTAGTCGCCATCGCGAGTCAGGATGCCTCGCACGCCCGGGATCTTGTTGAGCTCGTCCACCAGCACGCGCGCCACCGCGAGCGTCACGTTCTTCTCCAGGACCGACACGCTGCGCGGGCCGCGGGCGCCGGTATCCATGCCGCCGTGGCCGGCATCGACCGCGACGACGCGGACGCGCTCCTTCTTCTTCTTGGTGGCGATGGTCGCCAGCTTCTCGATCTGCGCCACCGCGCCACCCGGCTTGGTGACGTCGACGACGACCCGGTAGGGCTGGTCTCCCTGGGCCGGCAGGCTGAAGACCCGGAAGCGCAGCGAATCACGGAACCAGAGCCGGAACGCGGCGCCCTCGACGCCCGTGGTCACGATCACGGAGTCGATCACGCCGTCGTTCACCCGGAGCACGGAGGGCACGCCGGCCCCCAGCGCCACGGGCTCGCCGGGCACGGTGACGCGGACGCCGGGGGACTGGCCGGAGTCGGGCGCCACGTGGGCCACCAGGCGGGAGAAGTCCATCACCACCCGCGTGGAGGTCGGCGACGACCAGGAGCGCATGCCAGTCAGCGTGACCGGAGCGCTGGGCGCCGCGAACGCAGGAGTGGCGAGCGCGGCAAGACCGAAAAGAATGGCGAGGCGTCTCGTGATGCGTCCCATCGGCTCCTTCCTTGGAGCGGGAGGCGGCTCGCGCCGCCTCCCTCCGTCTGTGACGACTGCCGTCACTCGCTCAGACGCAACGGCACGAATTGCGAGTTGTTCCCACGCCGGACCAGGAGCACGGCATGCTTGCCGCGACTCTTGGCGTCACGGAGCATACGGCCGAACGTGCCGGAATCGGTCGCCGGCTTCCCTCCGACTTCCTCGATGACGTCGTTGGCCGCCAGACCGGCGTCGTCCGCCGGGCTGCCTTCCTTGACCTCGGTGACCAACACACCGCTTCTCACGCCGGCTTCGGATCGCTCCTGATTGTCCAGGTCGCGCACCGTGAGACCGCCGAGCTGCTCACTGCTGCGCGCCGATCCCGGCGCGCCGCCGGAACGCGGCGCCTCGTTGAGCGAAGCGACGACGGCCTGATCGCGCAGACCGAGCGTGACGGCGACGTTCACACGCTTGCCGTCACGGAGCACGGTGACCGGAACCCTGCGACCCACCGGAGTATCGGCTACCTTGAGCCGGAACTTCTGAAGATCGGCCACCGGCTGGCCATCATACTCGACAATGACGTCGTTGCGACGCAGCCCCGCCTTGTCCGCGGGCTGCCCCGAAATCACGTTGGAGATGACGACGCCGCGGTCTTCCTTGATGCCGAAGCCTTCGGCGATCTCCGGCGTCAGCTCGGCCAGATTCACACCCAGCCACGCGCGTTGCACTTCGCCGTGGGCGACGAGCTGGTCGGCGACGTGCCGCGCCAGGTTCATGGGAATCGCGAAACCAATCCCCTGACCGCTCGGATTGATCGCGGTGTTGATTCCAATTGCCTCGCCGCGGATGTTGCACAGCGGGCCCCCCGAGTTGCCGAAGTTGATCGACGCGTCGGTCTGGATGAAGTCCTGGAAGTCGGGAGTGCCGCCGAAGATGTTGAGGTTCGAGCGGCCGGTGGCGCTGATGATGCCCACCGTCACCGATCCCCGCAGCTGACCCAGCGGATTGCCGATCGCGATGGCCCAGTCGCCGACTCGCATCTTGTCGGAATCACCCAGAGGAAGCACCGGCAGCTTCGTGCCCTCGATCTTGATCACCGCGACGTCCGTGCCCGGATCCGCACCCACCACCTTGGCCTTGAACGTCCGCTTGTCGTTCAGCGTGACGGTGATGTCCTGGGCGTTGCTCACCACATGGTTGTTGGTGAGGATGTGCCCGTCGGTGTCCACGATGAAGCCCGAGCCCGAGCTCGGAATGCGCTGCTGGCGCCGGGGTGCGTCGTTGAAGAAGCGATGGAACCATTCCTCGCCTTCGTCGCCGCCCTGGCCGTCGCTGTTGCCTCGCGCCGCGCCTTTGCGCACATCGATGAACACGACCGCGGGCAGCGCCTTGTCGACGACGCCCACGAAGGGACTCTCGGGGATTGGTGCGCTCGACGTGACGGAAGACAGCCCCGTCTTGGCAGCTTTCGGCTCGATCTGGACGTTGAACCCCGCGCTCAGACCGAGACCGATCACCAGACCCACGAGGACGAGCAACGCCGCGCCGACGTAGTAGCGCCGCGGCGAGATGCTTCGCTCTGGTCTCATCTTGATCCTCCCGTTTTCAATCGACGGTCCCGAGACCGGCGCCGCGCGTGGCGACGGTCACGGGGCCCCATTTCATGACCTTGAGGTTATCGGCAGGGGCAATTCGGCTGTCAGATTGCGGTAAAATCCCCGGCTCGGCTCCCTTTTGACGAGCTTCTGTCGCAGGGATTATACCGAGCGGGTTACCTCCGGTTCCGCAACGGATACGAGCGCGGTGCCATGGCTTGTGAGCGCCACACCCCGTGGCTAGACTGCCGCTCATGCTGCCACCCGGGACGGCGGTCTATTTCTTGTCCGACGCCCATCTCGGGGGTGAGTCCAGACCTCGGGAAGCCCCTCGCGAAGCCCGGCTCCACCGCTTCCTGGCCCACGTCGCCGCTCATGGGGCGGCGCTCTACGTCGTCGGCGATCTCTTCGACTTCTGGTTCGAGTATCGGACTGCAATCCCCCGCCGGCATTTCGAGACGCTGGCCGCGCTGCGCGAGCTGCGCCGGGCCGGCGTCGAGGTTCACTACCTCACCGGCAACCACGACTTCTGGCTTGGACCCTTCCTGAGCCAGGAGATGGGCCTCGTCACCCATCCGGGCGCGGTGACGGTCGAGTGTCAGGGGCGCCGGGTGTGGCTCCATCACGGCGACGGACTGATCGGCGGCGACCTCGGTTACCGGATCCTCAAGCGAGTCGTGCGCCATCCGGCCAGCATCGGCCTCTACCGCTTCCTGCATCCGGATCTCGGCATCCCGCTGGCTCACTACTTTTCGAACCTGTCGCGGGACTCGAGGAGCCGCCGCCCTCTGGATGGCGATCGGCTGTGGCGGGAGATCGCGGAGCCTCGATTCGCGGAAGGATTCGACACCGTGATGGTCGGCCACTTCCACCACGTCTACGAGCGGCGCGATGGTAACCGCTCGTTCTTCGTGCTCGGAGACTGGATGGAGCACTTCACCTACGTGGCGCTGCAGGGTGGAGAGCTGAAACTCCAGACCTGGCCCGAGTCCTGACCTCAGAACTGGGCGGTCAGGCTGAGGCGGTGCGTTTCACCGACCTCGAGCCGATAGGGCACGAAGGCGTAGTCGAAGCGCAGGCCCTCGTTGCCGTATCCCGCGCCGATGCTGAAGTTGGTCGCTTCGTCGTTCAGCCGGAAGCCGGCCCGCAAGGCCGCCCCCGAGGCGTGCGCCGCCTCGGCGCCGAGCATCCCGATGCCCGGACGCCCGCGCGTGAATCGCGCTTCCAGCGCCCCGCGCAGATCCAGGCCGCCCGCCGGGAAGCCGTACGACGTGCCCGCCTGCACGGCCATGGGCAGTGAGACCGCAGAGCCCCGTACGCCGTCGAAGCTGTAAGCCGCCGAGGGCCCGAGATTGTGAACGGAAAGGCTGGTGCGCAGTCGCGGCAAGGATGCCGGATCCCAGGTGACGCCGCCGCCCACGGCCCAGGTGGTCGCGGAGAAGTCGGAGAGTCGCTCGCGCACGATCTGAGCCGTCCCTCCCGCTCTGAGGCCTGGTCTCAGCACGCCGCCATACGCCAGAGCCAGCTCGAGATCGTGGGAGCCGAACGTTCCGGTCTCGTTGCCCAGCTCGTCCCGCTCGGTGATCGGCTCCGAGTAGAGAGCCCGCACCGATGCCGCGACGCCTCCGCCCCACAGCTTGCCGGCCATCCCGAACTGGGCATGCCGGAGATGCTCGAGGAACTCGTAGTGCGAGGCCGTGATCTGGAAGCCCCGGGCGGCCGCGAGCCCGGCGGGGTTCCAGAACGCCGACTCGACCCCTTCGCTCACCGACGCATAGGCCCCGCCCATCGCGGAGGCCCGGGCGCCCGCCGGCACTTCGAGGAACGCGAATCCCGATGGATCGGCCAGGGCGGGCCCTGCAGGCAAGGAAAGAGCGGCCGCGCAGGCGACCGCTCTCGAGAAAACTCGCAATCTCAACGTGGGACCCCCATCTCCGCCGTCCTTCCGAGCGGCCTGCTCGAATTCGCGGCGGCCAGTCTAGCAGGTCCCCCGCGCTACCGGTGGCCTCCTCTGCCTCCACCACCCCGACCTTCCCCGCCGCCACCACTCACTCGTCCGTGACCGTTGCCGCCACCACCATTGCTGGAACCACCGCGGCTAACAGTCCCGCGGTCTCCGCCGCGGTCTCCACCGCCGCCCCCGCCACCTCCGCTGGAGCGCTGGACCTGGCCGCCGGACTCGGACCGTGGCGTCTCCGGCGCAGGACGCTGCGACCAGCTCCGCTCCACCCGGGACTCCGACCCTCTTGGGCTCGGCCGGTCGGATTCGCCGCGGCCGCGCTCGAACAGCGAACGAACCGTAGGCCGGCCATCACCCTCCCTCCGTCCTTCGCCGCGTCCGACCCAGCGGATCCGGCCTTCCTCGAAGCGGTTTCCATTACCCCGGATGACCCTCGGGGGTTCACGCTCAGTGCCTTCCCGGCGGAGCCGAGGATCGCTCGACCGCAAGCCGCCGCGCACGACCTGGCGGGGGCGCTCGATCCGGCCGTCAGCATCCCTCAGGATCGCGCCACGGGCTTCGGGGTCGCCGTCTCTCAAGCGTCCCCGTGCCACTTCCCTCGATGGGGCGATGCGGCCTCCGGGGTCTCGGAAGATGCTCCGCAGCCCGCCTTCGCGAGTGCGGACGTCTCCGGTGCGGACCCTGCCGCCGCCATTCCTTCCCATCGCGACCTCGCGTCCGGCCATCAGTCCTGGGGCCGCTCTGCGGGCCGAAGTGCCGCTCCCGTCGCCGAACTTGTCCGGCGGGGTATAGCCAGGAGGAGGAGGCGACTTGTAGCGCGTGGTGGAAGCGCCCATCACTCTTGACCAGGTCGTCCAGCCATTCCAGGACGAGTAGCTGCCATGGCTCGCGTACATCTGATAGTGCGGCGGGCAATCGTTGCGGATGACGTAGTAGTAATAAGGCACCGTGCCGAACCAGTAGCTAGGTCCCCAGTACCACCCCCAGTTCACCCGGAACGTGAAGACCGAGCACGTCGTGTAGTACGGGTCGAAGCCGTCCCACCATGCCCAGCGCTCCGGACGATGACAGTCGTTGCACAGGTAGCGCGGGTACTTCACGCGCTCGTGCACGTAGTAGGTGGCGTACGAAGTGCCGAAGCCGTCCTCGTCTTCCGGATCTTCGAGCACGGCTCTGCGAATGCGCTCCATGGCCACGAACGGATCGCCGACGATCTTGCCGTCCCGCGTCACGCCGTCGTCTTCATTGATCTCGCCTTCGTACCCGAGCTCTTCCGCCTGCATGTCGTAGGGACGCAGGTACCACGGCATGTCGCGGAAAGGCCGATTCGAGAGCAGGGCGACCAGGAAGCCCTGGCCGGTCGCGGACTCGACGACGAGCTCCAGGTTCGACTCAGGGGAAGGGAACTCGAGCGTCTTCTGGCCTTCGATGAAGCCTCGACTGCCCAGGGTGGGCCACAGCAGCCGCACGTATCCCTCGGTGTCGATCTCGTAGACCATCAGATACCCGTCGTCCGAGGTGCGCACGCTGACGGCCATGGGCTCCCCCGGCTGATAGACGGCGTCGCTCCCCCGATCGGTCCACAGCTCCACGTCGACGGCCCCGGAGATCTCGGGGTGCGGACTCTTGTATTGCTCCACCGGCGGCGATCGATCATCAGGATCGTCTTGCGCCCAGGCGGCAGTTGCTCCTACCAGCAGGACCGTCAAGACCAGGAACCAGCGGGTCGCTCTCATGTGCTCCAACCTCCACGCCCGGACCGGCGTTCGTCCGCGTCACGCGGCTCCCTGCGCTCGCGTCCTCGTTTGCGTTCCTTCTTGCCCTCCGGAGCGGAACCCTTGGACTTGCCTTCGATTTCAGGGGCCCGTTCCGACGGACCAGAGCGTCCGGACTTCCAGCGGTCGTAATCCCGCTCCGCCCGATAGCGAGGCAGCGACCGGTAGCCCGGTGTATAGCGGTAGCGTCCGTACTCCGGGTGCTGCTCCCGGATCCTCACGTAGCGCTCCCGATAGAGGCGCACGGTTTGCGGATGGGCCGACCACGAGTAGCGGAATCCGTAACCCGCGCACCAATCGTAATACGGATCGAAGAACCTGTAACCATGGCAGTCATAGCAGAAGTAACTGGCATGGGGCCTCGATGCGACGCTGTAGGTCGAGCCGAAGTACGCCTCGTGGTAGCCGTAATAACAGCCCGAGAGTCCGAGCAGGGCCGCGGCGAGTCCCACCCAACCCGTCCAGCGCACACGCCTCCTATGGGTTCCATGCGATCGGGCGGGTCGCGCCACGCTCGCCATTCTTCACCTTGCCCGCGCGCAGCTCGCGGTTGCCGGGGTCCTCCTGGTACGCCCAGTCGAAGACCACCTCCGCCGCGCTGCCCGACGCGGGACGAATATCGGTGACCCGGAACTTCGCGTAGTTGTCGTCACGGGTCCACACGATGTAACAGTGCCCGATGATGAGCTCGACGCTCCCGCTCGGCGACCAGCCGGTGGTCGGGGCGTAGTCGACGGCATCGAGGGTGGTGCGGTAGCCGGCATCCTGGATGTCGGTATTCAGGTCCGGGACGAACATCTGATAGATGCCGCCGTTGAACCCGAAGAACATGTCCGTGAGCGGATGGTTCACCGAGCGCACGGCAAAGGCCGAGAAGTCGTAGCCGGCGTTCAGCGTGTCGGCGAGGTAGTTGGTCAGGACCCGGCCCACGCCCTCGGGTCGGGGCGTGTCGAACAGGACTTCGACCGACAGCTCGCTCTCGTTGCCGGCATGGTCGAAGGCGGCGACCGCATAGTAACGCGTCACGCCGTTGGTGAGGCCGGTGACGGTGAAGCTGGTGCCGGAGGTCGCTCCGACGCGGTCGTACGGACAGCTTCCGCCCGCATCGCAGGGCGCCTCGTAGATGCGATAGCCGGCCACGTCACCCTCGGTGTTGGCGAGCCAGTGGACGAAGACTTCGCCGTCACCGGTCACGGTGTACACGCCGCGCGGGGCCGCCGGTGGGCTGTGGTCGCCGACGGTGCCGCCATCGTTACAGCCGGCGGCCAGGAGCAGGGTCGCGATCAGTAACCACCTGGTGCCCATTGCGATTGCCTCCTTCGGCGGCTGGGAGCGGGGTCGCCTGTTCAGGAAATGGCAATGCACATGCCACGGTGCGGCATCGCCGGAGGTATCCCCGCCGTGAGCGCAACCTCAGGTAACAAATGAACTTGAGACGGCCCTAAAAGCGGCGCGAGCGGGGCGCTACGAGGGCGGTGCGGCGCGGAGCGGACGCAATCGTGCGGGGCTGCCACACCGCACAAAAAAGAAGGACACCGGTCGACGAACTCGCCGCATCAGCCAGGACATCCCCCAGTGTTGGCCGAAACCGCGAAGACCGGTGTCCTATCAACCCCCGTGACTCGATTTCGATCTCGGTGGACCGACACGAGTGGACCGGGTTTGGACATGCCGACCCGCCTCGATCTCAACCGAGCCGCAGGGATACCGCGTCTGCAACTTCTTGAATCTTCCAGGCTAGCCGGTCGGTCGAACCGGTGCGATGTCAAGAAGACTGGGGCTCGTACCCTCGTCCTATGCCCGACACGTACCGGCTAGCCCAGATTTTCCGAGACGTCTGCTCAAAGATGTCGTGCTTCGCTGCTGGAGGTCCCCCCTCCAGTGGCTGATGTTCAGCACTTGTTGTGCCAGCCTGTTCGTCGCGAAGCGAAAGGGGCGCGAACCGCAGTGCGTTCATCTGCTTGCGGCGGCTGGTCGCGTGTGCGCTCCAAGGGCGGTTGGAGCCAGGATTCCGAAACAAAATTTGAGCCCCGTGAACCGGGCCGCTAAGTGGGCTCGTAGCACGGGGCTCGTTATCAAGCGGTTTAATACCGCGATTCAAATCAGCTAATTGCCGTTGCGGCTCCGCTCGAGCTTGAAGCTCCGGATCTTGGTCAGCAAGGTCGGGTAGCTGAGGCCGAGATCGCGGGCCGTACGCGCCTTGTTCCAGCGGTTGCGCTCCAGCGCCTCGGCCACCATGCGGCGCTCGAGCTGCGCGACGTTGGACCGCAGTGTGCGCCCGACGGACCTGGGATCCACGACGACGTCGCGGATCTCGGCCGGCAGGAGCGAGCGGTCGAGCACCGCCCCCTCGTCGGCCAGCACCACCATGCGCTTCACGGTCTTCTCCAGCTCGCGCACGTTGCCTCGCCAGTCGTGAGCGAGAAGCGCCTTGAGGACGTCGGAGCCGAAACCCTTCAGGGGCTTCTCCATCTGGCGGCTGAAGAGGTCGAGGAAATGCTGCGCCAGCGTCGGGATGTCTTCTCGCCGCTCGCGCAGCGCGGGCACCCGCACCGTGATGTCGTTGAGCCGGTAGAAGAGGTCCTCGAGGAACCGTCCCGACTGGATGCGATCGCGCAGGTCTCCGTTGGTGGCGCAGATCACCCGGGCATCGACGTGCCTGCTGCGGGTGGCACCGACCGGCCGCACCTCACCGCGGTCGAGCACGTGGAGCAGCTTGGCCTGCACCGTCTCGGGGACCTTCTCGATCTCGTCCAGGAAGATGGTTCCACCCTCGGCCTCCTCGAAGAGACCGGTCTTGTCGCGGTTCGCGCCGGTGAAGGCGCCCTGCACGTAGCCGAAGAGCTCGCTCTCGAGCAGCTGCTCGGGAATCGCCGCGCAGTTGACCTGAACGAAGGGACCGTCGCGGCGGCTCGAGATCTCGTGCACCACGTGGGCGAGCAGGCCTTTGCCCGTGCCGGTCTCGCCGAGGAAGAGCACCGTCGCCGAGCTGTCGCCGACCTTGGTGAGGAGCTTGAGGATGTCCGCCATCTCCGCGGAGTTGCTCACCACCCGATCGAGGCCGGGCACCGGCTTGAGCTGCTTGCGTAGCTCCTGGTTCTCCATGAGCAGCAAGGACCGCTGTGCCTCGACGATCGCGACGGCGGCGGTGTTCGCCAGCACGGCCAGCAGGTTGAGGTCGCGCTGCTTGAACGCGCCGTGCAGGTTGTCGCTGAAGCGGTCGACGTACACCATCCCCAGTGCCTGCGAGGGGAAGTTGAGCGGGACGCAGACCAGCGAGCCCACGCCTTCGAGTGAGCCACCGAGCGCCGCGCTGAAGCGCGGATCCGCGGCGACCCGGCTCGAGTACACCGGACCGGATTCGCCCATGCGGTGTCCGGCCAGCCCCTGCACGAGCTGCATGATGCGGCGCGCGCGGTCACGACCCAGGCCGTGCTGCGCCACCACGTCCATGCGGCTCCCCGCGGAGTTGTAGGCGACGAAGCCACGGTCGCCGCCCGCGTGCTCCACCGCCAGCTTCACGGTCTGGGCGAGCAGCCCCTCCATATCGGAAGTGTCGCGGAAGAGCCGATTGGCCTCGTCGAGCGCACGGAATTCGTTCGAGGTCGAGAGTGACACCGCCACGTACTGGCGCTCGATCTCCCTGCGAAGCGCGAGGACGCGATCCTCGCCGCCGGCGTCACCGGCTTCGCGAAGCCACATCTCGGCCTGCTCGAGGTGCGACAGCGCCTGATCGAAGCGCTCGCGCTCGGATTCGAGCCGGGCCATGGTGAGGTAAGCCTCGGCGGACAGGGCGAGCACGCCCAGGTTGCGAAACAATGCCGCGGCACGTTTGGCGGACTCGCCAATCAGCTCCAGATCGACCTGCGCCCGGAGACCTGCAGGCATGAGGAGCAGCAGCTCACCCCAGGAAGCCAGCGTCGTCCCCAACTCGTAGCTCTCGCTCAGCTGCTCGAAGGCCTGAGCCGCCGCGCGAATATGACTCTCGACGCCATTCACGTTGCCGCGCAGTGCTTCGAGACGGGCCATAGCGCGCTCGGCGACTGCCTGCTCCAGCCGGTCACCCAAGGACTGCGCGATGATCGCGCCGCGCAGCAGGTGGTCCTTGCCGTCCTCGGCCTTTCCCATGTGGAGGAGGGCGAGACCGATCCGCGTCTCCAGCTCGCCGACGACGTCGCCTTCGGGAGCGCGCTTGCGCGCGAGATCGAGGGCCGGCAACAGCATCGCCAACGCAGCGGGCGGATTCCCCCGGTCGAGCTCGACCTCGGCCAGGAACTCGCGGGCCAGAGCGCTCTCGCGCTCGGCTCCAACCTGGTCGGCCAGCGTCATCGCTCGGCGGAAGCTCTCCTCCGCCCGGTCGAGCTGGCGCCGCCGGCGCGCGAGGCGGCCCATCGCCATGAGCGCCATCGCTTCGCCCTGCCGGTGTCCGGTGTCGCGCGCGACCTGCAGCGCGGTCCGGAAGTCCTCCTCGGCGAGATCCCATTGGCCCAGGCTGTAGCGCACCAGCCCAAGGTTCTGATGATGCCCGCGCATCTTCGAGTAGAACCCGGCGCGCTCGTCGATCCGGAGCGCCTGCTCGAGGAAGCGCGTGGCCTCGCGCCACTCGCGGAGGTTCTTGTAGACCAGGCCGAGATTGTTGAGGGCGCTGACGAGTCCTTCGGAGTCGTCGATCCTGCGGAAGGTGGCGGCCGCGTCCTGCAGCCACTCGATCGCCTCGGCATTCCGCCCCAGGCGCGTATGGCACACGCCGAGCGTGACGCCGAGCTCGCCGACCGTGCGGTGGTCCTGTCCGTTGCGGAGCGCCCGATAGGCGTAGAGACCGAAGCGTCGCGCGCGATGGTACTGGCCGAGCTGGGCGTGAGCCCACGCCATGGGCGCCGCGATCTGCGCATTGATCACCGGATCGCGCAGAGCCCGGGTCAACTCACGCGCCTGCTCCAGCACCTGGAGCGACGCGGAGAAATCTCCACGCCGGTCCTGGCTGCGAGCCAGCTTGAGTAGAATTCTCAGCCGGTCGGCCGGAGTCGAGTCCGCGGCGTCGTGGCAGGCGGCTGCATATGACTCAACAGCCGCGGCGAAGTTGTCAGCCGCGAAGTAGATGTCGCCGACCGCCTCATGCTGGACGCCCTCCCGAACCGGGAGGCCAGCATGAGCTGAATCGGGGGGGATCGCTCGATGCACCTCGAAGCCTCTAGCACTCCATGCGTCACGAAGCGCCCGCTGGGCCTCGTACGGAAGACCCAGCGCAATGGACGAGCGGCTTTCTAACGACCCAGCCAGCCGCCCAGGTAAACCCTCATCCATACCGCGCTCAGCTGGAGCCAAACTGCTCGGCTCGGGCGGCGCGCGAAGCCGTCATTCCACGACCTAGCTTCTCGAATGTTCTTGGTGGTCACCGGCGGCGGCTCGATGTTCGGTGAATCCGGTTCACCTGCGAAAGCGGCCGTGGTGAGCGCCAATGCCAGAATCGAGAGGCTGAGTCGTACGGCAAACCTGTGCTTCTTGTGCGGCATGCTTCCTTTCTCCCCCAACAGAATTAGAAAACCGCGACGAATGGAGCCCGGTCAGCGGTCGCTGGTTGGAGGGGGGTCTTTAGCAGCGCCGAGTGCAGTATCGGGCCTGGTCGACGACTGGTCAACGGGGAACCGGGTCGGACGACCCAAAGCCTCCCGAAAGGCCAGTCTCGCAAGACCGTAGCGGAGCCCCTGAGTGGAGCAGAGAAGGCTCCGGCTCCTGAACCTTCGGGCAAGCACCCGGACGGCCAGGGCCCCGGCGACGACGATGTCCGCCCGCCCCTTGCCGAGGGCAGTCATCCGCCGCCGGTCGGCTTCGCTCGACCGGATCAATCGATCCACGACGGCCTCGAGCCGGGTGGCGTCGATCAGGCACCCCTCGACCCGCTCCGGTTCGTAGGCCTCGAGCCCCAGATCCAGAACCGCGAAGGCGGTCACCGTCCCCCCCACCCCGGCCAGGACCGGGGCCGACGCCGGCAGATCGCCGCACCGTCGCTCCACCTCGGAGGAAACGAACGCCTCCAGGCTCTCGACCTCGGCAGCCTCGGCAGGGCTTCGGTGGAGGAACCGCTCGGTGAGGCTCACGGCCCCGAAAGGCAGGCTGGTCCAGCGGCCGGCGCGCTCGCCGAATCCGCTGACCACCTCGGTGCTCCCCCCTCCGAGGTCGAAGACGACGCATGAGCTCCGCCGGGCCGGCGTCCCCAGCCCCAGCACCACGGCCTCGTAGACCAGGCGAGCCTCCTCCTCGCCCGACAGGATCCGAACCTCGATCCCGGTCCGGTCGGCGATCTGCCGGGCGACGAGGGGACCGTTGGCGGCGCTGCGCAGCGCGGCGGTCCCGCCGACCAGGAAGCGGCGGGCGCCGAGTGAGCGGCTGCGGCGAACGAACTCGTGGACCAGGTGTGCGGCCCGCTCCGCCAGCTCCGGCTCGATCACGCCAGTCTTCTCCAGTCCGCGGCCGAGGCGGCACGGCTCTCCCGCGCGCGCGACGGTCGACACGCCCTCGAACCCATCCCCGGGCGCCACGTCGGCCACCAGCAGGCGAATCGAGTTCGAGCCGACGTCGATCGCCGCGACGCGGAGTGCGTTGTCGTCGCTCATCACGGCCACCAGGAAGAGTACGAAGGACAGGCGTGAACGGCGGGGGAGATCACCATCAGGCTGCATACCATCCCGCCTGCGTTGACCGCAAATGGAGCCGCTGATAGCTTCGCTCGTCCGCTTGCGCGCGCGCGGGACTCCCATGTCCGTGACCTTGTCCAGATCCTCATCGCTCTCTCGACCCCCGCTCTTCGGCCTGACCCGGGCTTCGCTCGGAACCGGCCTCGTGGATCAGGGTTACCCGCGGTACCGGGCGGATCAGATCTTCGCCTGGATCTACCAGAAGCACCTCCGGACCCCCGCGGCCATGCGCAACCTGCCGGCCGCGCTGAGGGAGCGCATGGAGGCCTTCTACGACCTGCAGATCCCGCGGGTCGCGAGCGCGCACGAGAGCCGTGACGGCATGACCCACAAGTTCGTCATCGAGCTCGACGATGGCGCCCGGGTCGAATGCGTGTCGATGCGCACGGAGCGTCGGCTGACGTTCTGCCTCTCGAGCCAGGCGGGGTGCGCCCTGGGCTGCACCTTCTGCGCGACCGGCCTGATGGGGCTCAAGCGCAACCTCGGGGCTCACGAGATCGTGGGCCAGGTCCTGCGGATGGGCGACTTCCATCAATGGAAGGACCCGCGCTTCAACCTGGTCTTCATGGGAATGGGCGAGCCGCTCGCCAACTACGAGGCCGTGGTCTCGGCCATCCGCATCCTCCACGACGAGCGCGGACTCAACCTCGGCGCGCGACGCATCACCGTCTCCACCAGCGGGGTGATCCCGGGGATCCGCCGGCTGGCCGAGGAAGGCCTGCAGGTCGGACTCGCGCTCTCGCTCCACGCGTGCGACGACGAGCTGCGCGATCGGCTGGTGCCCATCAACAAGCGCTGGCCGGTCGCCGAGCTCATCGACGCCGCCCGCTTCTACGGAGAGAAGAGCGGCCGGCGCGTGACCCTCGAATACACGCTGCTCGCCGGGGTCAACGACCGGCCCGAGGATGCGCGCCGGCTCGCCGAGCTCGCGCGCTCGCTGCCCAGCAAGATCAATCTGATCCCGTACAACCCGGTCCCCGGG
The DNA here is from genome assembly GCA_035712145.1 of Candidatus Eisenbacteria bacterium. Taxonomy (NCBI): domain Bacteria; phylum Candidatus Eiseniibacteriota; species Candidatus Eiseniibacteriota bacterium. The sequence goes on from DASTBI010000269.1 coordinate 30,030, forward strand.
CTGTCGTGGAAGCGTCCCTCGCGCGAGGCCGTGGAAGGGTTCGTCCACCGTCTCTATCCGGTGGCGCCCGCGGTGACGGTCCGTCACACCATGGGCGGCGAGATCTGGGCGGCCTGCGGCCAGCTCGGAGGACTGACGCCCGAGACATGAGCCCCGGGACGCCGCGTCCCGCGCTGACGCTCCGCACCCAGCTGTTGCTGGCGTTCCTGGCGCTGGCGCTGATTCCTACCGCCGTGCTCACGACGTTCACGCTCAACCGCCTGGGTCGCGCGCTCGAGCTGTGGAACACGCCCGGCGTCGACCGGGCGCTCGAATCGGCGCTCGAGACCAGCAACACCTCGCTCGCGCGCATGGAAGGGACGGTCCTGGCCCAGGCCGACGAGTACGCGGCGGCGCTGCCTCACGAGCCGCTCACCGGGCCGCGGCGTGCGGCGCTTCAGGCCGGGCTCCGGGCGACGGGGCTGGATTTCATCCAGCTCTACACGCGCCGCGACGGGAAGTGGGGACTGGCCGAGGAAGTGCGGCCCGAGGGCGTGCTGGCGGTGACGCCGATGGATCTCGCGGACGAGCTCGCGTCCGAGCTCCCGGCCGATCGTGTCATCCAGTCGCCGCGCGGGGCGCTGGCCGGCGTCGCGCCCATGGGCGGCGACTACGCGCTGGTCGCCGGCATGCAGTTCCAGCCCGACTATTTCGAATCGCTCGAGCGCGTCGGGCGCGGCGTGAGCTTCTACCGGCGCTTCGGCGTCGTGCGGGACGTGTCGCGCGCCTACATGCTGCTGCTCGTCGCGCTTCTGGTGGCGGCGCTGGCCGGAACCGCGGTGTGGGCGTCGACCGTGCTGGCCGCGGGCCTCACGCGTCCACTGACCCGGCTCGAGCGCGCGCTCGAGAACGTGGCGGCCGGCGATCTCTCCGTGCGCATCGAGCCACAGGGACCGCGCGAGGTGGCGGCGCTCTCCGACCGCTTCAACACCATGACCGAGCGCCTCTCGGCGGCGCGCGACGCTCTGCAGCGCGCCGAGCGCGAAGCCGCGTGGCGCGAAGTCGCGCGCCGGCTGGCTCACGAGTTCAAGAACCTTTTGACACCGATGTCGCTCTCCCTCCACCGTCTGCGTCGCCGCACGGGAGCGGTGACCGACGAGCACCGCACGGCGGTGTCGGAGAGTCTGGCCGCGCTGGCGAACGGCGTGGATCAGATGGCACGGCTCTCGGAGCAGTTCGCGCAATACGCGCGACTTCCGGAGCCGCGCTTCGAGACCGTGGATCTCGATCACGTCGTGCGCTCGGCGGTCGCGCTGCACGAGCACGAGGGGGTTCAGGTGGACGTGGTGAATCCAGCGAGCTCGGTGAACGTGCGGGGCGACTCTCTGCTCTTGTCGCGGGCGGTGCACAACCTGATCCTCAACGCCTGCGAGGCCAGCCCTCAAGGCTCCCGGGTCGAAGTCCGCACGCGCATCGAGGACGGACAGGCGGTGGTCGAAGTGATGGACCGCGGCCAGGGGCTCGACCCGGCGGTGCGGGCGCGCCTGTTCGAGCCTTATGTGAGCACCAAGCGCCGGGGCAGCGGGCTCGGCCTCTCGCTGGTGCGGGATGTCGCGCAGCAGCATGGCGGCCGGGTGACGCTCGAAGATCGCGCCGGCGGCGGCGCCGTGGCGCGCTTCACGGTGCCGCGAGGCGAAGCGCCGGAATCCGGCGAGAGAGGAGACGCATGACGCCGGACACGGCGCTACAGGTGTTGGTGGTCGATGACGATCCCGAAATCCGGCGCACGCTGCGCGGCGTGCTGGAAGACGAAGGCCATCGCGTGTCGGAAGCGGGTGACGGCGTGCGCGCGCTCGAAGCCATCGAGCAGCGACGCTTCGACGTCGTGCTGCTCGACGTCAACATGCCGGAAATGGGCGGTCTCCAGGCGCTGACGATGATCCGTGAGCAGTCGCCGCAGACCGGCGTGATCATGGTGTCGGGCGAGAGCACGATCGGCACCGCCGTGCAGGCGCTGAAGCGCGGCGCCTTCGACTTCATCGAAAAACCGGTCGATCCGGAGCGGCTGCTCGACGTGATCGCCCAGGCCGCCCACGTCACGACCTTGCGTCTCGCGGAATCGAGCAACCCCGCGGACGCGATGGGCATTCTCGGCAAGAGTCCCGCCACGCAGCGTCTGATCGCCGACATCCGCCGCGCGGCGCCTTCGCAGGCCAAGGTGCTCATCACGGGCGAGAACGGATCCGGCAAGGACCTGGTGGCCGAAGCCATCCACCGGCTCTCGAAGCGCGCCGGCAAGCCGTTCGTCAAGCTCAACTGCGCCGCGATCCCGAAGGACCTGGTGGAGAGCGAGCTGTTCGGTCACGAGAAAGGGGCGTTCACCGGCGCGATGCAGAAGAAGGAAGGGCGCCTCGAGCGCGCCGATGAAGGGACCTTGTTCCTGGACGAGATCGGCGACCTGTCGCTGGAAGCCCAGGCCAAGCTGCTGCGCGCGATCGAAACCGGCGAGGTGGATCGCGTCGGCGCGTCGGACACGGTCAAGGTCGACGTTCGCATCGTGTCGGCCACCAACAAGGATCTCGCCGAGGAGATCGAGAAGGGCGAGTTCCGCCGCGATCTCTACTACCGACTCAACACGCTGCCGATCCATGTCGCGCCGCTGCGCGAGCGCCGCACCGACATTCCGCTCATCGCCGAGCACTACCTGGCGATGTTCTGCGCCGCCGAGGGGAAACCCGTCAAGCGCATCACGCCCGAAGCGCTCGAGATCCTCCAGGAGTATCGCTGGCCGGGAAACGTCCGGGAGCTCAAGAACGTCATGGAGCGCGCGGCGATCCTCGTCGAAGGCAGCGAGATCCGGGCCGAAGACGTGGCCCCCTGGATGGAGGCCACGCCGGAGTCGGAAGAGCCGGCCGGCCTGCGCGGCGAGATCGAGCGCCGCGAGGCGGATGCGATCCGCAAGGCGCTGGAGGCCGCCAATTGGAACGTCACCCAGGCGGCGGCCGGCCTCGGCATCGATCGCACCAACCTCCACCGCAAGATGCGCAAGTACGGCCTGGCTCGGCGCTGATTCGGAGCCGTGGTCACACGCCGGCCGGTCGCGCGACGATCGGGTGGGAGCGGCTTTCCCGGCGGCGTTCGGGCGAGCGGCGTCAGGAGTTTCCGTTGCCCGGGATCGATCCCTGTGATTGCGTGCACCCCACATGAACGAGGGCGAACCACCAGCCGCCTTTGCCGCGAGCGAAACCGAGATCCGCTGGAGCGAGGCCGCGGCCTTTCTGCGCCGCCGGCTCGACTACGAGCTGCCGGCCAGCGCCCGTCCCCATCTGGACGACCTGGTGCAGGAGTCGCTGGTGCGGCTGCTGCGCGCCGTGCGGCGCGAGCCGGTGCTGAACGTCGAGGCGTTGATGACCGAGATCGCCCGGCGGGCGGCGATCGACTGCCTGCGGCGCAACACCCGCTGGAGCGCCATCCTGACCGTCGACTCCTCGGAGCTCGATCGGGCCGCGGATTCGGCGCCGTCGCATTCGCGGCTGGGAGATCCGGTGGAGCGGCTGCAGTTCGTCGTGCTGGAATTCTTCACGGTGCGCGAGGCTCGTTGCCAGGAGCTGGCGACCGCGTACTTCGCCGAGCAGGACTGGAAGGCGGTGGCTTCACGGAGCGGGAGGAGCCACGACGCCGTTCGCAAGCAGTGGTCGCGTTGTCTCGAGATGCTGCGCCAGGCGGCTCGCGACGAGTTCGGTCCCCTGATGGAGTGCCTGCGCGATGAATGAGCCACTCGCCTCCGTTCCGCATGACTGGGCGCGCGCCCACCTGGTCCGCTGGCGGGCGGGACTCCTGAGCGAGGAGGATGAGGCTCGCCTCACGGATCACCTTCGAGCGTGCGAAGCGTGCGCGAAGCTCGAGCCGATGGAACGGAGCGCCGCCTCCGATGGCGGCCGGCACCTGCCGGCTTCCGTCCTGGCGCAGTGGTCGCAAGCGCGCACGACGCTGCGCGGGCTCGAGCGCGCGCTGGCTCGCCGCCATCTCGAGCGCTGTGCGGAGTGCCGCCAGGATCTCGAGCTGCTCGGTCACGCGCCTGCTCTGGAGGTGATCCCCGACCTCGAGACGACGACGCTCGATCAGGCCGCCGTCTCGCAGCCTGCGCCGCCCGCGGCTCCACGTCACGCCATTCGCGTCGTGCGGGACGATGCGGGCTTCCGTGGCCGGCGCCTGCGGGATCGCGCGCTGGTCGCCTGGGCGTCATTGGCGACGGCCGCGGCGGCGATCGCGATCGTGGTGCTGGTGCGACGCCCGGTGATCGAAGGCATGCCGGGTCCGATCCCGTTCAGCCTGTCGGCGCCGCCGGCCGCGACGCACCACGCGGCGGGCGGGCCTTCGGTGCGTCTGGCCCCGAGGCCTCGCTCGCTGTCGGGACCGGCACGCGGACCTCGCGGGGGCAAGGTGACGGTCATCCCGGTGATGGGTCCGGTGCCGAGCCTGGCGCTCGCGGTGCGGCCTCTCGACCTTCCGGACACGTCGTGGGTCCAGGTCTCGCTCGTGCGCGGCGATCGCGACACGATGCTCACCGTGCTCCACCGCCAATGGGAGTTCCTGCCCAAGCGCATGCTCGTGATCGAGGGTGGAGACGCGCCGCTCGAGCCGGGCCGATACGCGCTGGTGCTCACCAGCCCGAAGTCCGGCGCGGAGACCCGCAGCGCTCAGACGTCGCGCTATCTCTTCGAGCTTCGCCCCCACCCTCGCTGAGTGCCGCCGCCACACCGCGACGCGCGAAAGCCACAGGAGTCACCAGGGACACGAAGAGAACCCAACCGCCCCCGAAGCGTGAAACCTGGCTGTATCGATCTGGTACGGCGCTTGCGGAACCAGATGGGACTCCGCATCATCCGAGGCCCTGGAGGAACGATGCGAAGCGTACGGCAGGCCTTCTCGGCGTCCATCGTCCTGGTGCTGGGATTCGCGTCGGCCGCGCCGATCGTCCTGACCCCGGACCGGGCCGCGGCGGCCCCGATGGACACGCGGCAATTCGCCGGTGACGAGGACTCCGAGCCACGCCCCGATACGCTCGAGTTCGAGCCCTACCCCGTTCACAGCGAGGACGAGGATTCGGAGCCGCGGCTCTACGACCACGTCGTCACCCACCGCGATCCCGTCGCCGAGTCCCCGTGGCTCCAGGCGCCGTTCAGGGTCCCGCTGTCGGGCAATCGAGAGTACATGCCGCTGCGCCACCCTCGGCGCGGAGGCATCGGGATCGCCTTCGACTACAACCGCGTCGACGAGGTGAGGACCGGGCTCACGTACGAGCACCGGCACCGCGGCATGGCCCCACGCTTCGGAGGCCGGATCGAATACACCACCGCCCGGCATCTGTGGCTCTACGGCGCACACGTCGAGCAGCCGGTCGAGCCCGGCAATCACGTCGCGATCGGCTTCTCGGTCGATCGCGAGACCGATCACATCGAGCTGCAGCAGGTGAGTGACCTGGAGAACAGCCTCGCGCTGCTGCTCGGTCGTCAGGACTATCGCGATTACTTCGATCGCGAAGGATTCGGCGGCTACCTGGCGCTGCGCTGGCCCGGAATCACCACGCTCTCGATCCATGGACGCAACGACCGGTACCGGTCGCTCGAGACCTTCTACGGCACCACGTCCTGGTTCCACAAGAACCGCGAGCTGCGCGAGAACCCTCCGATCGAGGAAGGCGAGGCGCACGTCGCGACGGTGCGGATCGACCGCATGCACCCCGGGGTCGAGGGATTCCACCACTGGGTGGAATTCGAGGCGGCCGGCGTCGGGCTGGGCGGCGACTTCGACTATCGCCGGCTGCTCGCCGATCTGCGCAGCGTCATCCGCCTGTCGCCGTCGGCGACGCTCACGGTCCGTGGCGTGGCGGGCTCCGGCATCCAGGGGCGCCTGCCGCCCCAGCGGGGGTTCACCGTGGGCGGGGTGGATGGATTAAGAGCCCACACCTTTGCGTACTTCCGTGGAGATCAGGTGGCGCTCGGACAACTCGAGTACAGCATGGGGATCGGGCGCTTCCAGAGCGGCGGCTTCGAGATGGGCCTCCACGCCCTCGTCTTTCTCGACACCGGGCGAGCGTGGAGCCATCCCGGGCACTGGGACGTCGCCAACCAACCCTTCGAGACCGACGCCGGCTTCGGGCTGTCGACCAGTGAGGAGACCCTGCGCATCTACTTCGCGAAGAACCTGCAGGATCCCAGCTCCGATTTCGTCATCAGCGCGAGACTGCAGCGCCCGTTCTAGGACCTCGTGCTCCCCGCGCTCCCCTGCTCACGGCGCCTGCTTCGGGTGCACCGGATCACCTTGGCTTCCGCGGCGTGCGCGTGGCTGTGGGCCACGCATGCGCTGGCGCTGGAGGTCCGCCTGTCGACGGCGCGGGAGCGCGGCGGCTACATCTATGTCGCCGCGACGGTGAGCGAGCCCTTCAGCGAGCGAATCGGTGAGAGCCTGCAGCGCGGCATGCCGGCGACTCTGGAGCTCCGAACGGAGCTATGGCGCCGGCGAAACGGCTGGTTCGACCGTCTCGAGAGCGGCTATCAAGCGCAGATGCGGATCCAGTACGAAGCGTGGAACGAGCAGTTCCGCATCGAAGGTCCGCGCGGGCAGACGTTTCGTGTGAACACGCTCGATTCCGCAGCCAGCACGGTCTCTCGGCCCTGGGCGGTGCCGGTGGGCCGCGTCGGCGCCCTCGTGCCGTCGGCGCGCTACTACGTGGTGGTTCACGCGGTGCTCAAGCCGCTGAGCGTCGAGGACGTGGCGGAAGTGGAAGGCTGGCTCTCGGGCGAGGTCAAGACGCAGCGTGGCGCCGGACTCGGCGTGATCACCGAGCTGCCGCGCTCGCTGTTCGACGCGGTGCGGAATTTCGCGGGCTTCGGCGATCAGCGCACGCGCTCGGTCTCGGACGAATTCGGGCTGAGGGATCTGTTCCCCGCGACGCCCTGATCGGCTATTCCGAGATCACGAAACGGAAGGACGATGCGGCGCCGCGCTCACGCGCGAAGTACATCCCCGACGCCGGCGCGGCTCCCTGCTCGTCGCGTCCGTCCCAACGCCACTGCCAGCCGCTGGCCAGCGGCGTGGGGGTGACGCTGGCGACCCGCCGCCCGCTCACGTCGAAGAGGTCGATCGGAGAGGCCTGGTCGCCGCCGCGGCGGAAGCTCAGAGCGCCTCGAGTCGGGTTGGGGAACCCTCTGAGCGATCCACCCGCGACGTTCGTTCCTTGAAGGCTGGCGATGAACGCGTCGAGGCCCGGCACCCGTTGCGGCGCGACCAGCGACGGGTTCTCGATCGTTCCCGAATAGTTGGCCAGCGCGTCCCCGAACAGCACCCGAAAGTCCTCGGCGAAGATCTCGTGTGGGCGATCGGCATGAGGCGCCTCGGCGCAGAACCGAAGCGCGTCCGTGATGCCGCGGAGCGCGCGATAGCGGCTCCACAGATCGAGATCGCCGTCCGGCATGAACCGGTACTGGATGACATGGCCGAGCTCGTGGACGACGGTGGCGTGTTGCTGCTCGGCGCTGAGAGGCGCGACTCCGGGCGACAGCAGGATCAGCTCGGGACCCGCCGCGGAGCGGAGACTCTCACGACGCGGATACGGGAGGATGAAGATCTCGGCGGCGACGCGATCCATCGGAAAGCGCACCGCGGCGACCGCCCGGCGCACCACCGTCTCGTCGAATGCATGGAAGACGCCGTCGCCCGGATTGGGCAGCTCGGCGGTGGACGTCACGAGCTCGAAGCGCGCTCCGCCGGGGAGCGTGAGCCATAACGCACCCTCTTCCTCGTGGCAGAAGCTCGCGAGGGTTTCGTCCGCGCCATGAACCACGAGGCCGAGCGCGCTCACTCGTGCGGAGACCTCGTCGGAGCGGGTCACGCTCACCATGCACGCGAGGCCCAGCACGACGCCGCATAGCCCAATCAGGCTGCGCCGAAGCAGCGAGACCATCTTCATTCCCGTCTTTGGTGGGCGACAAGCGTGCCATGGAGGAGTCGGCTCTGGGCACGCCATAGCCTGCGCGTGCCCTCAGCTAACTGCTAAGAGTTCCAACGGTCAAGGGCGCTTTGAAGAGTGGGCCTCAGGGGGCGTCGGCGGGCATGAGCTCGCGGTTTGGGGAACCGCGCCCTGCCGCGGGGGGAACTGCCCCAGGGCCCGAGCCGCCGCGGGCCCTTGGGGTCAGGAGATGGGGGGCGAAGCGGGCATCGCCGCGGAGACCGGTGGCGACGTCTCCGGATTCGCGGCGGGATCCTTCGGCAGCGTTCCCAACTTCGAGAGCAGGAAGGCGCCGGTGCCGATGGCCGTCAGGCCCACGGCCAGCAGACACCCCAGCAGCACCGAGAACAGCGCGATCGGTCGCGTCATCCCCGGGCTCACGAACAACAGAGCTCCGGCGAGAAAGAAGACGGTCACGAGCAGCGACCCGGCCACGATCGGCCACACGAGCCCGCGATCGCCGAGCGTCCGGCCGATCAGCTTGGACCCGAGAACGTACGCTCCGACCAGGAAGCCGGCATAGGTGAGGATGATGTAGGCGAATGGAAGCAGGAACGCGAGCGGAATGCCGACCACGGTCACGAACATCAGCATCACGAGCGCCACGAATCCGGGAACGGAGGCGATCCCGAGCAGGAACGATGCGCCAGTGCGCCGCGACGCGGTGCTCGCGATCCGCACCAGCCGGGCCGGGAAAGCGAGCGCGAAGATCCATCCGGCGAACACCGCCGCCACCCAGAACGCGGCGATGGCGCCGAGCGTGAACGGCAGGGCGGGCACCCCCCACGAGTGCGGCAGGAAGCCTACCGAGACGGTCTGGCCCTGGATGACGGCGCCGTCGGCCTGATCCACCACGCCACCGACGCTCACGACTTCACCCTGGACCTCGGCGCCGTCGCGCACGTGAACCGAGCCGAGCACGGCGACCACGTCCCCATCCACCTCACCCTCGACCGTCACCGATCCGAACACCGCCACGACGTCGTCCGACACGCGCTTGCCGCGCGGGACATGAATGTCGCCGAAGATGCGGACCAGCGCGTCGCCGTGGTCGTCCACCTCGATCCACCCGCCGTGGCCGTACGCACGCCGGTCGATGTGGATGTTGACGCTGTCCGGGTCGTTATCGCTGTCGCTGTCGCCGGTCTCCACCACGACGCCGTCCGGGCCGATGCGAACCCGATCGGCGCTCCAGGCCGGCGTGGCCGCGTACGCGCCCAGCAGCATCCACAGGAGAAGTCCGAGACCCCACATCGCTCGACCTCCCACCTTAGAATCCCAGAAGGCTGACATTCCGGACCCCCTCCCTGGCCTCACCGGCCCGCGGACGCATCCACCATAGCAGCAGCACGCAGGCCACCATCGCGGCCGCGGTGATCGCACCCAGGGTCGGATCGGCGAGCGGCCGCGTGAGCGCGCGGGCGATCGGCGAGACGATGGCGACGAGCCTTCCCACGAAATCCCATCCCTGCAGGAGCTCGAATCCCGAGCGCGTCACGACCTGGAAAGCGAAGAGCACCGACTGCATCACCCGCAACGAGAGCTCGCTGTAGCTCTGCGCCAGCCAGACCGGCGTGGTCGGTCGCGTGAGCCACGAGACCACCGCGAACGTGGCCACGGCCGACGACACCCCATAGACCCAGCCGATCGCCTGCACCCAGCGGCGGCGAAGCCGCGAAGGGACGACCCGGTCGAGAATGCGCTCGGTGAGGGACGGCCCGGGATCCACGATCGCGAAGTCCTCGAGAGAGACTTCGAGCGAGGCGAACATCGCGCGGTAGGCGGCCACTTCGCCCGCGCAACCCGCGCACGTCTGCAGGTGCTCTTCGAAGGCGAGCGCGCGTGCTTCTGCGAGCTCGGCATCGAGGTAGTCCTGAACGTGGCGGGATTCTCGGCAACGGTTGATCACGGGTTCTTCTCGATTCTTTCCTTGAGCAACGCTCGCGCCCGGTGGATCCGCGCCTTCACGGTTCCGAGCGGCAGGTGCAACGACTGGGCGATCTCTTCATAGGACAAGTCCTGCTGATGTCGGAGCAGGACGACGATTCGGTAATGGGGCGGCAGCGAGTCGATGAGCGTCCTGGTCCGATCCTCCTCTTCGCTGCGGGACGCCACTTCGTCGGGCTTGAGACCCGGATCCTCGACATCGATCGTGTACTCCTCATCGTCGCGATCGCGCTGCGTCAGCGGGATGGGCTGATGCTTCCGCCGGCGGATGTGATCGATGCTCAGCCGCGAAGCGATGCTGAACAGCCAGGCCGCGAACGGGCGCTGGGGGTCGTAACGATCGAGGGCTCGGAACATGCGAACGAAAGTCTCCTGCGTGACGTCTTGAGCATCTTCGGACCGCCGAACCATGCGGAGGGAGAGCGAGTAGATGCGGGGCTGGTACATCTCGACCAGCTCCCGGTAGGCCTTCTCGTCCCCCGCGAGGCACCTACGGATGAGTCCCGCCTCGGGTTGGCTCACACGGTCGCCTTACAAACCCGCCTACGAGCGGCTGCGGCGGAATGTTTCATGACGGGCCACAGTACGAACCAGGGAAGAAGCGGTCAAGACACGGCGGCGCTTGGGGATAGACCGTTCCCGAGGCTTGACTTGGCGGGAGACGGACCTTAGCCTGCGCGAGCCATGACGTTGATCGCCGGCCTCCGAGCGCGCGAGATCCTCGATTCCCGGGGCAACCCCACCCTCGAAGTGGAATGCCACCTCGACAGCGGCGCTTCGGGCCGTGCCGCGGTGCCCTCCGGCGCGTCCACGGGCGAGCACGAGGCCCTGGAGCTCAGGGACGGCGGCGCACGGTACCTCGGGAAGGGTGTCGAGACCGCGGTGCACAACGTCTGTGAGCACATCGCCCCCGCCGTGCTCGGCCGCGACCCGGGCGATCAGGCCGGCCTCGACCAGCTCCTGCTCGAGCTCGACGGCACGCCCAACAAGGGAAAGCTAGGCGCCAACGCTCTCCTCGGCGCTTCGCTCGCGGTCGCCAAGGCGGCCGCCGCGGAAAGCGGCGCGTCGCTGTATCGCCACCTGGGCGGCGTGCAGGCTCGCCTGCTCCCGGTGCCGCTCATGAACGTCCTGAACGGCGGAGCGCACGCCGACAACAACGTCGACCTCCAGGAGTTCATGATCGTTCCACTCGGCGCGTCCTCGTTTCGCGAGGCGCTGCGCTGGGGCGCCGAGGTCTTCCACAGCCTGAAGGGCGTGCTCAAGAAGTCCGGGCGATCGACCGCGGTCGGGGACGAAGGAGGCTTCGCCCCGGACCTCGATTCGAACGAGGCGGCGCTGCAGGTGCTGGTCGAGGCGATCCAGAAGGCCGGCTACGAGCCCGGCCGACAGGTGGCGCTGGCGCTCGACGTGGCGGCGAGCGAGCTCTTTCGGGACGGCGTGTACGTGCTGCAGGGCGAGAAAGGACGGCGGCTCGACGCCGCCGGCCTGGTCGGCTACTACGCCGACCTCTGCGGCCGCTATCCGATCGTGAGCATCGAAGACGGGCTCGCCGAGGATGACTGGGCGGGCTGGAAGGTGCTCACCGACAAGCTGGGCCGCCGCATCCAGCTCGTGGGCGACGACCTGTTCGTCACCAATGTCGAGCGGCTCGGCCGCGGGATTCGCGAGGGGATTGGCAATTCCATACTCGTCAAGCTCAACCAGATCGGAACGCTGAGCGAGACGCTCGATGCGGTCGCGATGGCGCAGGGCGCGGGTTACACCGCCGTGATCTCGCACCGCTCGGGAGAGACCGAGGACGTGACGATCGCGGATCTCGCCGTGGCCACGCGCGCCGGACAGATCAAGACCGGATCGCTGTGCCGCACCGACCGGGTCGCGAAGTACAATCAGCTCCTGCGCATCGAAGAGGAGCTGGGCGAGGCGGCGCGTTACCCCGGACGCGCAGCCTTCCGCACCCTCGACTGAAGGTCGAAGAACGACCGCGGGCCGCAGGGATGGCGGCCGGAAAGGACAAGGACGTGCGAGACATCGGCGCCCGCATTCAGCGCTATCGCCTTTCCCGTTATGAAAGTCCCTCGGGCCGGCCGCGCCGCATCGCCTGGATGTGGCCGCTGCTCGGGTTATGGGCGATCTACGCGGGCGTGCTCGGCGAGCACAGCTGGTTCCGCATCTGGCGGCTGGGACAGGAGAGCGAGCGCATCCAGCGGGAGCTTTCCGCGACGCGCGCCGAGCTCGATCGCCTCGAGCACCAGCTCCACGACGCCGGAGCCAGGCGCGAGATCGGCGAGAAGGTGCTGCGGGAGCGGAACGGATTCGTCGGCAAGGGCGAGATCCTCTACAGGATTCCCGCCCGCGACACCCTGCGCGACTGAGGCGCGCAGGCGCGGGCACGGAACGGGGCCCGGCTAGAAGCCTATCCCCACGCCCATGCGTAAGCCGAGCCCGCCGGTGTCGAGGCTGAGCGAAGGCTCGTCGACCTGGATCTGGGTGACGGTCTCCGACCCGTTGGGCACCACCACCTCCTGGGTCTCGTGCATGCCTCGCACCTTCGCGCTCCGGTACATCGCGCCGATCATCACGGAGTAGCGCGAGGCGAAGAACATATGGCCGCCGAACTCGAAGAAGTAGCCGGGTCCGTCGCGGCGAAGCTTCGACCGGCGGCTGCCGCCCAGCGTGGTGGCGCTGTCGGTGTGGAACTCGAGCTGCTCGAGCACGATCTTGTTGTTGGTGAGGCTCATGAAGCCGCCGCCGACGTACGCGCGCGCCTGGAAATCCCCCTGCGTGTACGGAGCCAGGTAGTAGGTGACCCCGACGTGGACTGGCACCGACACGATCGTGGAGCGCAGCGTGATCACCTGCGCGATGCGGGGCAGGTACTCGTTGCGGGTCTCCTGGCGGATCTGTCCGAACCCTCCGCTCAGCGCCCAGTTCTGCCGCACGAAGTAGCGCAGCTCCGCCTGGTTGTACCAGGCGAACCCGATGTTCCCGAGAGGCTCGAGCCCCTTGGGGGCGAGCACGTCGTGGTTGTAGTCGTCGATGAAGTCGTTGAGATCGCCGGCCACGATCTGGGTGGGATTGGCGGAGAGGACCAGGCTCAGACGGTGGACCTCGGGGGCGGCGCCTGCCGGAGCGACGGCCATCAGGGCGATCACGGATCCCAGCGCCAGAGCGGCGAGATGCCTGAACGACTTCAAACCAACCTCCTCACGAACCCGTTCATTCACAGGTCGTTGCACACGCCCGACACGAGCCGCGGAGAATAATCGCCGACCCATCACGACGCAACGCCGGATCGCTCGACGGGTGCGCTTGACACCCCCAGGCGGCCTCGTTAAGGTCCCTGCCGTTGTTGCGGGGTGGAGCAGTCTGGTAGCTCGTCGGGCTCATAACCCGAAGGTCGCTGGTTCAAATCCAGCCCCCGCTACCAAATGGCCCCGGAGGTCACACCGATCTCCGGGGCCATCCCCTTTTCAGGCGGACGCTATTCCCGGCCACGTTCCGCCGGCTTCGGCGGGAGCGCGTCCCGCTCCTCGAACTCCCCCGCGAGCGAGTCCTGGGCCTCGCGCTTGAGCCACCACATGCCCCCGCCAATCAGTCCCAGGGGGAGCAGCGAGAGCAGCACCGTGGTGTTGAAGAAGGCCGCCTGCGTGCGGGGCGAATCGCCGCCACCGCAGACCGGGCAGGCGAACGCCAGCGCCGGCTCGAGCACCGCCAGCGCGAATCCCATCCAGGGGAGCCACCGAATGGTGCGGATCACAGGTACACCTGCCAGTAGAGCACCGGCCAGACCAGAACCACGAAGTACCAGAAGAGCTGGACCGCCGAGAGCCGCGGCCGGGTCAGGCTCCCGGACCTCATCGCCTGCCACGCGAGCACCATGAACAGGATCGCCGCGATGGCGTGGAGCGCATGGGTTCCGACGATGACATAGAAGAACGATCCGAGCTGGCTGGACGTCAGCGTCAGCCCTTGCTTCAACAGTCGCACCCACTCCACACCCTGTGCGAGCACGAAGAACGAGCCGAGGATCACGGAAGCCGCCATCCAGCGCTCGGCCGATCCCGGCCGGGCGACGTGGAAGCGCCGTCCCGCCATGAACAAGGCGGCGCCGCTCACGAGCAGGGCCACCGTATTGATGGCGGTCTGGGCGACCGGAAGGCGAGGCTGCCCGGGAGGCGGCCATGCGCCGGGAGCCGAGCTGCTCTCCACGATCACGAACGCCGACACGAAGCCGGCGAAGAACATGATCTCGGTGAAGACGAAGAGCGCCGTTCCGAGCAGGGCGTTGCTTCCGAAGCGTCGACGGACAGGGCCGCCGACGAGATGCAGCTCAGCGGTGGTCCGACCCGTGCTGGTTCTCCTTCTTCGGCTCGTGTCCGTGACTCTTGCCCGCGCCGTCTCGGACGTGGTGGAAGCCCTTGTCCTTGACCCAGTGCTGGCCGGAGCTCTTCTCCACGTCGGGCGCCACCATGGTGTAGAGCAGGACCATGATGATCAGCGCCAGGCTCAGGAGCCATTTGACGATCGGCTTCTCGATGTCGAGGTGCATGAAGTTCTTCGCCACCAGGTAGGCCTTCACCAGCGCGATCCCGAAGGCGGTGACGATCGTGACCACGCGGATGCCGAACATCGGGCCAATCACGCTGACGACCAGAAGGCCGCTGAGAATCGCCCAGATCTTGACGTAGTTACGGTGATGGGCTCCGTGCGCCTCGGCGTGGGCGGACATGCGACGCTCCTACTTGGCGATGTACAGCAGCGGGAAGAGGAAGATCCAGACGATGTCGACGAAATGCCAGTAGATCCCGATGTTCTCGACGCGGTGAAGCTCCTGGTTCTTCTTCGCGGTGTGGGCCACGAACAGCATGATGATCACGCCGCACAGCACGTGGAACGCGTGCAGGCCGGCCGCCGTGTAGTAGTAGGACCAGAAGCCGCCCGCCTGCAGGGTGAAGCCCGCACGAATCTCGGCCGTCCACTCGAACGACTTCACCACCAGGAACGTGAGGCCGCCCAGCGAGGTGAGGTAGAGCATGTTGGCGGCTTTCTTGCCGTTCCCTTGCTCGGCGGCCTTGTGGCCGAGCACCGCGGAGAGGCTCGAGGTCAGCAGCACCAGCGTGTTGAACGCTCCGAGCCATGTGTTCGTGTGCGACGCCTCGTCGGCCCACTCCGGATGACCGAGCCGGTGCATGACGTACGACACGAGGATCCCGCCGAAGATCACCACTTCCGAGACCAGCACCCACCAGATGGCCAGACGGCCGGTGGGAATCCCCATGGCGCTCCGCTGGGTGGCGATGGTCTTGACGCTCAACGGTGCCTCCCTAGTCCTTTTCGTTCTGAGGCCAGTAGTCCTTGTCGCGTCCCGGCACTCCGTATTCGTAGGGTCCGCGATAGACGGTCGGGTACTCGGTCCAATTGCCGTGCGGCGGCGGCGACTCCGTGGTCCACTCGAGCGTGGTCGAGTGGAACGGGTTCTTCTCGGCCTTGCGGCCGCGGATCGCGCTGCCGATGAAGTTGATCAGGAAGACCGGCTGGAAGGCCAGCATGACGAGCAGCGACACCGTGGCGAAGATACGCAAGAACTGAAGCTCGGGCGTCGCCAGCTCGGGAAAGTTCGTGTAGTCGAAGATGCGGCGGTGCTCGCCGGCCGCGCCGAGCACGAACAGCGGAATGAAGATGCCGTTGAAGGGGATGACCGTTCCCCAGAAGTGCACCTTGCCCCAGAACTCGTTGAGATGGCGTCCGAACATCTTGGGGAACCAGAAGGTCACGCCGGCCATCACCGCGATCACTGCGATCGGGAAGAACGTGTAGTGGAAGTGGGCGACCACGAAATAGGTGTCGTGGAAGAAGATGTCGAGACCGCTCGCGCCCAGGTAGATGCCGGTGACGCCGCCGATCAGGAACTCGGCCAGGAACGCGAGCGCCCACAGCATCGGCGTCGACAGCGTGATCGAGCCGCCGTAGAGCGTGGCGATGTAGGCGAAGCACATCTCGGCGATCGGGATCGAGATGAGCACCGTCGTGACGGTGAACACGTTGGCCATGCGCGGGTCGATTCCGGCCACGAACTGGTGGTGCGCCCACACGAAGAAGCTGAGCACGCCGGTGGCGATGATGGTGTAGATCACCGTCTTGTAGGCGAACAGCTTCTTGCGCGCGAAGACGCACATCACCTCGGCCACGATTCCGACCGCCGGCAGCAGCACGACGTACACCTCGGGATGGCCGAAGAACCAGAACAGGTGCTGCCAGAGGATCGGGTCCCCGCCCCGCGAAGGGTTGAAGAAGCTGGTGCCCAGGGTCTGATCGAAGATCAGCATGACTGCGCCGGCGATCAGCGGGCCGACGCTGGCCATGAACAGGATGCTGGCGATCACGATGCACCACACCACGATCGGCACGTCGAAGGCGCGCATCCCCTTCGTCCGCGAATTCATCGCGGTCACGATGAAGTTGATGCCGCCGAGCAGGAACGCGACGAACTCGAGCCCGACCGCGATCACCCACATCGTCGCGCCGATCGGAGTCTGGTTGTACTTCCCGCTGGCCGACAGCGGCGGATAGGCGGTCCAGGCGCCTCCGAAGCCTCCGTTCTGAACGAACAGGGAAGCCACCAGCACCACCGCGCTGAGGAAGAAGACCTGGAAGCTGAGACGGTTGATGCGCGGGAAGACCATGTCGTCCGCGCCGATCATGAGCGGAATGAGGTAGTTCCCGAACGCGGCCACCAGCACCGGCATGGCCACCCAGAAGACCATGAGGGTGCCGTGGTTCGTGATCAGCGCGTTGTACTGGTGCGGCGACACCATCCCGAATCCCGGCACCGAGGATCCAGGGAACGCGAGCTGCATGCGGAATACGTAGGCCATGAACGCGGCGACCAGCGCCAGCGCCATTCCCGTGAACATGTACTGGAAGGCGATGATCTTGTGGTCGGTGGAGAGGAGGTACTTCTTGACGAAGGACTCCTCGTGGTGCCCGGCGTGGGCTCCTACCGGATGGGCCTCGGTATGCGCGTGGGCCATGGAGCCTCCGTCAGTGCGCCCCGGCGGTGGCCGGAGCAGCGGGCGTCGACGCGGTGTCCGCGGGTGCGGTGTTCACGGTGTTCAATGCGGCAAGGGCCGCGTCATGGGCGTGCCGCTGAAGCCACGTGGCGTGTTCCGCCTCGCCCTCGACCACCAGCTTGGCCCCCATCACGCCGTGGCCGATGCCGCAGATCTCCGCGCACAGGATGTCGTAGGTGCCCGCCCTGGTGGTCTCGAACCAGCCCGTGTAGATGCGCCCGGGGATGGCGTCCTGCTTGAGACGAAAAGACGGCACGAAGAAGCTGTGCAGCACGTCCTTCGACTCGAGCAGGAAGTGATATCGCTTGTTGAGCAGCAGGTGCAGCTCGTCGGTCGTGCGTACGTCGTCGGGGGTGTCGAGCACCCCGTCGGCGCCCGGATCGGTGAAGGTCCACGCCCATTGCTGCGCGACCACCCGCACGGTGCGGTCGGCGGCCGGCAGCGTCTGCTTCACCCGCACCCACAGCTGGACCGCCGCGATGATGATCACCACATCGCAGACCAGGATGAGGAAGTGGGGCCAGCTCACCCACCGGTGCAGGTGCTTCTCCTTGCCCGTGATGTACTGCGTGGCCACGTTGGGCCGCGCGCGAAAGCGGAAGATGAGCCAGAAGAACATCGCCTCGGCGGCGATGAACCACACGCCCACGAGAATGGTGATGAGGATGAACAGCTGGTCGTTCTGGGCGGCGAAGTTGGAGGCGAGGGGCGGGACGATCTTGAGCAGCATGGGTCAGTACCTGAGGATGAACGCGAACACGCTGCCGATGGTGAGCACCGCCAGGATCACGGTCCAGATGAACGTGCGCTTGGCCACCCAGTTGCCGAACTCTTCCCCAGGTCGCTCGTCGTCGTCGTGGGACATTCGCTCTCCCTAGGGCGTCAGAGTCTTGATGAAGGCCACGACGTTGTGCATGGCCGTGGTGTCGGTGAGCGTGGACGACATGGCCCGCATCTGCGATCCCGAGATGTCCTCGGGGTGAGCGCCGCGCATGCCGGTCTTGAACTTCTTGAGCTGCGACACCATGTACCAGTCGGACTGGTTCACGAGCGGCGGCGCGTTCATGGCCTGGTTGCCCTTGCCATCGGGACCATGGCACGCCACGCAGATCGCCATGTACTGCGTCTGTCCCGCCGTGACGTCCCCGCCGGTCAGCGCCGGCTTCACCGCGACCGGCGGAAGCTTGGAGACGTACTCGGCCACCGACTCGATGTCGCCCTGTCGATAGAGCGCGCGCGCCATGGGACGCATTCGATGACCCTCGTTGTCGTCGGGATGAGCGCCGCGGATGTTGCCCTTGAACTTGGCGAGCTCGGCCGTGAGGTACCAGGCCGGAAGGCCGGCGATCGCCGGGGTCCGGAGCGCCAGATCTCCCCCTCCACGCTGCCCATGGCAAGGCTGGCAGCTCTCGAAGAGCTCCTTGCCGCGCGCCATGCCAATCGGTGGCGCGGCGCAGCCCCACGCGAGCGCCAGAGCGGCGACTGCGAGCAAACCGGCGTAGACCTTGCGCAAGGCAACGATCTCCAGTCTCACGAAACGGCCTATATACACGATCCGCATGAGCCCAACAAGGCGCGGACCCTCATGCTCCGCGCACGCGCCACCAGGCGTCCGCGGTCATGACCAGGAAGAGCACGAACAGATAGAGAATCGAGAAGCGGAAGAGCGACATCGCGCGCGCGATGCTCGGCGAGCGATCGAGCTGCCACGCCCCGAGCACGAACCAGGCGCCGAGCAGCGCGGCGGTCCCCCACGTCGCGGGACCGAGGCCGGCCAGAGGCCCGATCGCCAGCGAGGCCAAGGCAAGCACGATGGAGTAGATCAGGATCTGCCGGCGCGTCGCGGGCTCGCCGTGGGTCACCGGCAGCATCGGAAGACCAGCGCGCAGATAATCGTCGCGGCGGAAGAGCGACAGCGCCCAGAAGTGCGGCGGCGTCCACAGGAAGATGATCGCGAACAGCAGCACCGCGGGCAGCTCCATCCGTCCGGTGACGGCGACCCAGGCGATCAGCGGCGCGGAGGCGCCGGGGACGCCGCCGATCACGATGTTCTGAGGGGTGCGCCGCTTGAGCCACACCGTGTAGATCACGGCGTAGTAGAAGATGCTGAGCATCGCGATCCACGCGGAGAAGGGATTGCAGGCCACGCACAGCACCACCCAGGAGAACCAGGCCAGCGTCAGCCCCAGCGCCGCCGCCACTGCGGGCGGCAGCACGCCGGAAGGCAGCGGCCGGGTGCGGGTGCGCACCATGAGCCCGTCGATGTCGCGGTCGAAATAGTGGTTGAAGGCCGCGGCCGACGCCGCCGAGAGCCCGATCCCGATCAGCGCGCCCCAGAAGATCCGTGGCGACGGCACCCGGCCACCGGCCAGGAACAGCGCCGGAAGCGCGGTGAACAGCACGAGCGAGACGATGCGCGGCTTGGTGAGCTCGAAGCAGGCGCGCGCCGCGCGGGCGAGCGTGACCGGCGGATAGGGCGTGACCAGGCTCATGAGGCGGGCAGCATGGGGAGCGCGACGCGGCGCGGCATCGAGGCGACCCGGAACGTGGTGGCGATCGCAACCGCGAGCATGCCCGTGGCGTTGGCGAGATGGAGCGCGGAGAGCCAGACCTGGATGCCGACCCAGATATTGAGGACGCCGAGCACCACCTGCCCGAGCGTGAGCCCCAGCAGCACCGGGCCGACGCTGGCCACCAGCGGATCGCCGGAGCGGCGCGCCATCCACGCCACCACCACCAGATAGGCGGTCAGCATATACGCGCCGAGACGATGCGCCATGTGGATACCGACCAGGCCGTGCATGGGCGGCAGCCACTCCCCCGCGCACGTGGGCCAGTCGGGGCACGCGAGACTGGCCCCGCTGGCGCTGACCATTCCGCCGATCACCGCCTGTCCGTAGATCAGGAGGCTCGCGAGCCCCAGGGCCGGAAAGAGACCGACCGGGCGCGGCTCGGGCATCGTGGCCTCGCTCGCCTCCCGGCCGGCCACCAGCGTCAGCATCACCACCGAGGAGAAGAGGAGCAGCGCCACCGCCAGATGCCCGCCCACGATCGCCGGATCGAGCAGCTTCCACACCGTGAGCGCGCCGAGCAGGATCTGGGCACAGAGGAGCAGCATCGCGGTTCCAGCCAGGGCGCCGAGCCGCGCGCGCAGCTCACGGTGGAAGGCGATCCAGGCGGTCGTGGCCGCGAGCAGCAGGCTCACCAGCAGCGCCGCCAGACGGTGGAACCACTCGATCATCGCGTTCATCTCGAGCGGCGGGAACAGCCGTCCCTGGCACAGCGGCCAGTCGGGACACGCGAGACCCGATCCCGTGGTGCGGACGATGGAGCCCAGGACGATGAGGGCGTACATCAGCACGACGGTCGCCAGGCCGAGCTGAGAGGCGAAGCGGAACTTGGCGCTGACCGACACGGGGCTCCCGCGCTTTGGGCGTGGTGCTCGAGGACGTCGCGAGGCGCGACGCCGCTGGAGCGGCAAAAACCAGTGTGGGAACGGCCGAGCAAGCTAGCATAATGCGCGCGGTTTTCAAGCCGGGGCGTGCTCCCAGGGGGCTCGCCCATCATGATCTCGCGAGGGTTCCCATGTCCGATCCGCTCTACGTCGCCCGCGCCACCGTCGAGCGCCTGGGCTCGCTCCATCGCCGCGCTCGCCTGGTGCTCGGGTCGACCGCGGAGATGGGCGTTCACGGCGCCATCAAGGACCACTTCGGGCTGACGCCGGCGCGCGAGCTGCCGCTTCCGGTCGATTACATCGCGGCGGCCACCGGCGGCTGAATGCTCGGAACCCTGAACGGCGCACTGGAGGTGCGCCAGGTCTTCCTGGAGCCGGATGCGCTCCGGGCCGAGGTGGAAGGGATCAACGAGCTGGTCGACGGCCTTCCCGTCCTGCGCGAAGTGAAGGTGCACTACCACATCCGCGTGCCTGGATCGGCGCGCGAGAAGCTGGACCGCGCGCTCGGCCGGCATCAGGAGAAGTGCCCGACCGCCGCCAGCCTTCGCGGCGCCGTGCTCGTGAGCTGGACGGCCGCGATCGAAGAGATCCCGGGATGAGCACCGCGATCCAGCCGCCGCCCCCGCGACTGGAAGAGGATCGGCGTTACGCGCGGCAGACCCTTCCGCGGGTGTCCCGGACCTTCGCCATCAACATCCGCGTGCTCGGCGGACCGCTCGGCGAATGGGTGCGGGTCGGGTACCTGCTGTGCCGCACCGCCGACACGCTGGAGGATGCCTGGCCCTCGTCCCATCAAGCACCGCAAGCACCGCGATTCGATCTCTTTCTCCGCGCGCTCGAGCGTGACCACTCCGCCGCGCGCACCCTGTCCGATCAGGCCGCGCGGGCCGGCGGCGGATCGGAGCTCGATCTGGTGGCGAATCTGCCGCGCGTGCTCAGGCTGCTCGAATCCTTTCCCCAGGCGCCGCGTGACGCGCTGATCGACGGCGTGCGCACGCTGGCCTCGGGAATGGCGCGCTACGCCGGCCGCGCCGCCGCGCGCGGCGCCGAGCTTCCCTACCTCGACGATGAGCCCGAGCTCGACGACTACTGCTGGGTGGTCGCGGGCTGCGTGGGCGTGATGCTGACGCGCCTCTACGCCATCGCCTATCGCGTCTTGGACGACGACCGCCAGGCCGAGCGGCTCGAGCTGGCGCCGGTCGTGGGTCGCGCGCTCCAGCTCACCAACATCCTCCTCGACTGGCCCAGCGACGTGCGCCGCGGCCGCTGCTACCTGCCCGCATCCTGGCTCGCCGAGCATGGAGTCCGCCCCGCCGATCTGGTGGATCGCGAGCGACCCGAGGTGTCGGCGCTGGCGGCGCGGCTCGAGGCCAAGGCGCTGCAGGCGCTCGCCGGCGTTCCCGACTACCTCGATCGGATCCCGGCGGCCCATCTGCGCTATCGCTTGTTCTGCCTGTGGCCCGCGATCTGGGCCGTGCGCTCGCTTCGCCACGCGCGCCGCGACCAACAGTTCCCCTGGGGACCCCGGCGACCCAAGCTGCCGAGGCAGGAGGTCTACGGCGCGACCCTGCGGTCGCTGCTCACCGCCGGTCGCGGGCCGGATCTGCGCGGTGAGCTTCGGCTCGCGGGGATTCCGCTGCCGCTCGGCCGGCGCTAGTCACCAGGCCCCGGATTTGGACCCTCGCCTGCGCTCGGCTCTTTCTCTACCTCTTTGACCTCGAAGCCCATGCAGGACAGCACGGGAAGTCGGGGATACTTCGGGAAGCGCGAATCGGTCTTGGAGCGCTCACACATCCAGAACAGGCTGGTGCGGGTCTTCACCGTCCGTGAATGCCGGCAGCGGGCGCAGAGCCCCACGTGGTCCTGGTCCGGGACCGGCGAGCTCATCGATGATCTCCAACCTTCCGTGGCCCGCCACCGTCCAAGCGATCACTCACTGGATGAGCGTGTCTAGTCACGCCTTGCTCCCGAAGAGCTCGAAGAAAGAGGATGCCACCATGTTCATCGCCATCTGGCTGGCGGTCGCTCCCCTGATCATGACCGACGCATCATGGCTCGCCGCCGCTCCGGCCGCCAAGGCTCCCACGACGGCCAAGAGTGCGAAGCCGGCGCAGGCGCCCAAGGCCGCGAGCGAGCAGCGCTGGACGCCCGAGACCGTGGACGATGCATGGGCCACCAAGGTGCTCGCGGATCCCACCTACGACCGGGGCTGGTACCAGTCCTGCGAGGAGGACTGGGACAACGATCTGGTCTCCGTGTGCGAGGTCCGTGAGCTCGACTACGCGCCGGGTGAGCGGCCGGTCGCCATTCGCGGCGGCGCCAACGGCGGCATGGCCGTGATCGGCTCCGATCGCAAAGCCGCCCGGGTGATCTACCGCATCCGCGCCCGCGCGCGCACCGAGGAAGACGCGCGCGAGCTGGCCCAGGAGGTGCGGGTCGAAGTCGACAACGGCGTGATCCGCCCGCGGGGACCGTCGACCTCGAGCTCGAAACGATGGGACGTGGAAGTGAAGGCGTGGGTCCCGCGATCGACCGATCTGTCCCTGTCGACGACCAACGGCCCGATCGGCGTGAGCAAGGTGACGGGCACCATGGACATCCAGTCGGTGAACGGCCCGGTGAGCCTGCGCGACCTGAGCGGCGCGGTCTACGCCCGGGTGCAGAACGGTCCTCTCCAGGTCTTGCTCACGGGAACGAAGTGGACCGGCGCGGGGCTCGACGCGGCGGCCCAGAACGGCCCCGTGAACCTTTGGCTGCCGAAGAGCTACTCGGCCAAGCTCGAGACCGGCACGATCAACGGGCCGAGCGACATCGAGTATCCGCTGACGATCGAAGGACGCTTGCGCGGGCACTTCACGACCACGCTGGGATCGGGGGGCGCGATGGTGCGCGTGGTGACCGACAACGGGCCGATTCACATCGCGCAGCGGTGAGCGTCGTCATCGCGGCAGCGCTGCTCTCCTCGCTTGCTCTCCCCTTTCCGGCGGCCGCCGCCAGTCTGCCGCCGCGGCTCGCCGGAGCCCTGGAGCTGCACGATCCCCTGGCGCTCGCCGACACCACGCTGCCACGGCTGGCTGCGCTCGATTCGGCGCAGCGCGCGAGCCTCGGACGCGCGCTCGCGGACTGGCCCGTGGATTGGCGTGTCGCGGCCTTCGCGTTCCTGCAGGTCGGCACGCCGTACCAATTGGGACCGCTCGGGGAGGGGCAGCCGCCCGACGCCGACCCGGTGCTCACGTTCGAGACCACCGATTGCGCCGTGCTCAACCTGGTCTCGGCGGCGCTCGCGCACGCGCTCGAGTCCGGCGGAGAGCATCGCGCGATGGCGCGCGCCGGCTACCGCGGCGGACGGATCACCTATGCCGACCGCTTCCACTTCACCACCGACCGCCTCGATGCTTCGCCCTATTACCGCGACATCACGCGCCGGGTCGCGGGCGCCTCCTGCTTGAGCCGGCAGGTCGTCCTCAACCGGCGGGCCGATGGCGGACGCTGGATCGACATCGCCTGGTCGCGGCCGCGAACGGTGCGGTTCGTTCCGCGAGACTCGAGCGCGCGATTCGCGCGCTGGCACGCCGAAGGCCGGCTGCCCGACGCGACGGGTGTGGCGTTCGTGAAGCGCGAAACCCTGGCGGACGGGCTCGACGTGGTCCACGAGTCGCTGCTGTGGAAGGGGCGCACGCTGCTCCACGCCTCGAGCACGACCGGCCGCGTGGTGACGATCCCGTGGGCCGACTACCTGGCCGGGCCGGGCCGGGGTTTCGATGGATTCGTGCTCTTCGAGTACCGCTAGAGCGACCACGCAGGTCTAGCGCAGGGGACCACGCTCCAGCCGGGCCTTCACGCCCGCCGCGGTGAGCTGCTCCATCAGCTTGGCCTTGCCCGGGTAGCCGACGATGACGGTCGGCCGGCTGCTGTCCGCCGAGGCGATCACCAGCGTCGGAAACGCCTCCACCCCATAGCGCTCCTGGAGCATGGCGACGTCCGGCGCATTGCGGCCGGTTTCCCGCTGCGTGTCGACCAGTCGCACCGGCACGAAGAGCGCGTTGATCGTCTCCGCCGATTGCCGGTCGGCGAACACCTCGCGCTGCATCAGGCGACAGGGGCCGCACCATTCGGCCGAGAAGTCGTAGAGCACGGGCAGACCGGTGCTGCGCGATCGGGCCAGGCCACTTTCGGCCGTCTGCCACTGGACGAGCTCGACGGCCTCCACCGGACGCCGGCTCTCCTGGATCCCGGTCACGACGCGAGCGGCCAGCAGCACCAAGGCGGCGAGCAGCAGCCAGCGCGGCAGATGGCGCGTGGCTCCGCGGGCTTCAGCCGGAGGCATAGGACAGCTCCTTCCGGTTCAGGATCAGGATGGCCAGCAGCAGACACAGGGTCAGATTCGAGGCGTACGTGGCGATGGCGAACCACGACGGCGAGCCGGCGACGAGCTGGGCGATCTCGAGCCGCGGCGAGACGAGCGTGCCGATCTCGTGTCCGATCCAGGTGATGACGCTCGACTGACGCAGCTGCCCGATCATGCTCACGACGCCTCCGGAGATGGTGAGGAGCGCGTAGATCGCCAGATCGCCGACGCCGCCGATCAAGCTCGAGAGCAGCGCCATCGTCGCGGCGACGCCGAAGATCTGCAGCTCGCGTCCCAGGGCGAACTGCAGCACCACGTCCGCCGAGGGCGCCGCGCCGCGCGCCGCGGCCAACGCCACGTAGAGCCCGATCTGCAGCAGGCTCGCCAGCGACGCGCCGAGCGAGACCGCGAGCCAGCGGCTCAGCACGTATTCCGAACGCCGCACCGGGCGCGCGAAGATCAGCTGGAGCACGCCGCTCGAGACGTCCTGGCCGATCATGCCGACGGCGAGCACCATCGCAAGCGGGATCGCGTCGCCGAGCTGTGCCAAGCCGAGCCCCCGGATCGCCGAGATCAGGGCCGGCGGCACCAGCACCATGAGGGCGAGGATCACGACGCGGATCGGGCTGGCGAGACGCTGCCGCCAGAATGCGAAGAGCAGGGTGGCGTTCATGGCTTCGCCTGCGTTGCGGGAGATTCGAGGAACAGGCGCTCGAGCCGGCTCTCCTCGGGCGCGGCCTCGACCACCGGGACTCCCGCGCCGACCAGCGCCGCGAGCAGTCGCGAAGCACCTTCGTCGTCGGCCACCGCGAAGCGCGCCTGGGCAACGGCGAAGTCGGCGAGCTCCGCTCCCGCTCCGCGCGCCAGCGCCTGCAGCGGCGCCTCGCCCATGCGCTCGAGGGCGCCCGGCAGCGTTCGCACCCGCAGCACGCGCGCCAGCGTCGCTCCGGCGGCCAGCGTCTCGATCGCCTCGACGCGGCCTCCGCTGACGAAGGCGACGCGGTCGCACACGCGCTCCACCTGCTCGAGCTGATGCGAATTGAGCACGACCGTGACGCCGCGCCCCTTCACCTCATTGAGCAGCCGCCGAAACAGCACCACGCCGGCCGGATCCACGCCCGATGCCGGCTCGTCGAGGAAGACGTAGCGCGGCTCACCGAGCAGCGCCTGGGCGAGACCGAGCCGCTGCAGCATGCCGCGCGAATAGCGATGGATCGCGCGATTCGCCGCCTCGGCGCCCAGTCCGACCTTCTCGAGCGCCGAGTCGACCTCGTGCGCGCGCGCCGTCTGCGGCAGTCGGGCCAGCGCATGGTGGTACGAAAGGAACGCGCGGCCGCTCATCCAGCGATCGAGCACCAGGCGCTCCGGCAGATAACCGGTCACTCGGCGCACCTCGAGATCGTCGGCTGCCTTGCCGTCGATCGTCACGGTGCCGGAGTCGGGCCTGAGAAAGCCGAGCAGGCAGCCGAGGAAGGTGGTCTTGCCCGCGCCGTTCGGGCCGATGATGCCGAAGATCTCGCCGGTGCGGATCTCGAGCGTCACGCCGTTCAACGCGCGAACGGCTTCGACCGAGAGCAGTCGGCGGTAGCTCTTGCTGAGCGCCTCGACGCGAATGCTCACGCTATCCCACTTTTTCGGTCATCACCGGAGCCGTGAGCCGCTCGGCGGCTTCGCGCGCCGCCAGCACCTTGAGGCGGTACGACACCCAGAGCGCGCCGCCGAGAAGGACCGCGGCGCACATCGTGTTCGCCCACGGCGCTCCGAAGCTCTGGGCGATGCCCCCGGCCATGAGCGCGCCGACGGGTGCTGTGCCGATGAACATGAAGGTGTAGAAGCTCATCACCCTTCCTCGAAAGCGGTCCTCGGTCGTGAGCTGCAGCAGCATGTTGGTGCTGGCCACGTACAAAATGAGTCCGAAGCCGGCCGCGAAGCCCATCAGCAGCGTGAGGGGCAGCCACCGCGACCACGCGAACACGCCCATGCCGACTCCGGCTACGGAGAGACCGGTCAGCAGGTTGCGGCGCAGCGCCCAGCGATCCTGGGGTCGGGTGAGCCACAGCGCCGAGAGCAGCGAGCCGAGGCCGAACGAGGCGACCATGAGCCCGTACGCGCGCGGTCCCGCGTGCAGGATCTGCCGCGCGAAGACCGGCAGCAGCGTCATGTACTGGAAGCCGAGCCCGGAGGTGACGCCGAGCAGGAGCAACAGGTTGCGGATCGGGGCGACACTCAGGACGTAGTGGATGCCTTCGCTCACGGGGCGCGCGGGTCCCTTCAGGGGTTGCGCGCCCGGCGCCTTGTCCATGCGGAGCAACATCACCAGCACCACCACGTAGGAGAGCGCGTTCACGAAGAAGCACGTGGTCTCTCCCGCCGCGGCGAGCAGGACGCCGGCGAGCGCGGGGCCGACCACACGCGCCGCGTTGAAGGCGGCGGAGTTGAGCGCAATCGCGTTCGACAGATCCTCTTTTCCCACCATCTCGACCAGGTAGGACTGGCGAGCGGGAAGGTCGAAGGCGCTGATGGCGCCGAACACTCCCGCCAGCGCGAGCAGCATCACTGGATGGATGAGGTGGGTGGCGGCGAGGATCGCCAGGGCGAGCGCCTGGAGCATGGCCAGCGACTGGGTGAGCAGGATCAGCCGGCGCTTGTCGAACCGATCCACCACCACGCCCGCCCAGACCGACAGGGCCGAGACCGGAATGAATTGCGAGAAGCCGAGCAGTCCGAGCATGAGCGGCGAATCGGTGAGGCGATGCATCAGCCATCCCTGACCGACGCTCTGCATCCAGGTGCCGATCAGGGAGACGAGCTGTCCGCTCCAGAAGAGCCGGAAGTTGCGGTGACGAAGCGAGCGAAACCGGTTTCCGACTTCCTCGTGAAGCGCGCTGGACATGCGGCGCGCACGCTATCATGCGGTCGAGCCCGACCCAAGGATGGGCCGCGCTCAGCACTTCGCCTCGAGCCCCGCGAGCCAGGCCAGCGCGCGCTCGGCGAGGAACTCGGGGGCCGAAAGCGGGTGGAGGTGAGCGGCCTGCGGTGACACCACGCGCTCGGCTCGCGGCAGGAGCGACGCCACCTCGGCTTCGGCGGCTCGCGCCCACGCGGTCTCGTGCTCGCCCACCACGAGCAGCGTGGGAGCGGTGATGCGCTGCAGCATCGCGCGCAGGTCGTGCGCGAACGCCAGCCGGACGCACTGCCGCGCCACCCCGATCGGCATGTGCCGGATGCCGTGACCCACCAGATCGAGGACCGCGCCCTGGCACGCGGCGTCGAACACCCATGCGCGGCGGCGCGCATAACTCATCGCCAGGCGCCGGGCCCACGGCTCCGGAAGCCATCGCAGGGTCGCGAGCACGAAAGGCTGCTCCACCCAGCGCTTCCACGAATGGATGCCGGGCGCGCGGGTGCGCGCGAAGGGGCTCGAGAGCACCAGCGCCGACACGCGCTCCGGCCGCCGTGTCGCCCATCGCATGGCCAGCGCCGAACCCAGGGAGTGGCCGAAGACGACCGAAGCGCCCGGCGCGAAAGCGTCGGCGACCCGTTCGAGGTCGTCCATCAGCACCTCCCACGACGGCGGGCCGGTGAAGCGCGCGCGCAGGTCGAAGGTCACGACCCGATAACGGCGCGCGAGCGGGCGGGCCAGCGCGAGGAATCCCTCCTTGAATCCCGGAAGCGGAGGCAGCAGCAGCAGCGTCGGCCCTTCGCCCATCACCACGACCTCGGTGGTCCCATCGCCGAGGTCGAAGCGCTGAGGCGACCAGCCTTCGAGCCACGCCGCGGGCATCCTCGCGCGCCAGCCCTCGGGGAAACGCGCGCCCACGTGTGGCGAGGCCTGCGGTGCGCTCCGCTCGCCGTGTGGAGAGGTGGATGCCATGTGCGCGAGGATACCGCTCCGAGGCGGCGCGCGTGCTTCACATGCCGCCCACTTGCTAAGCTCGCATCGTGAGCGCACTGCATCGTTTCCCCGCCGGCTTCGTCTGGGGCGCCGCCACGTCCGCGCACCAGGTCGAAGGCGGCAACCGGCACAACGACTGGTGGCGATTCGAGTCGGAGCCCGGACGCATCGCGGACGGAGACACGAGCGGGCCGGCGTGCCGCCATTACGAGCTCTTCGACCAGGACTTCGCGCTCGCCGCCGCCGATCACCACGGGGCGCACCGCATGTCGATCGAGTGGAGCCGGATCGAGCCCGAGCCCGACCGGATCGACACGAACGAGGTGCAGCACTACCACGAGGTGTTCTCGTCGATGCGGCGTCATGGGCTCCAGCCGATGGTCACGCTGCATCATTTCACCAATCCCCTGTGGATCGCCGATCGTGGCGGGTGGGAGAACCGCGAGACGGTCGAGCGCTTCGCCCTTTTCGCGCGCTTCTGCGGCCGCGAGTTCGGCGGCGAGGTGGACTGGTGGTGCACCGTGAACGAGCCCGAGGTGTACGCCTTCCGCAGCTTCTCCGAAGGCGTGTGGCCGCCGGCCATGAGGAACGACAGCGCCGCGCTGATGGTCATCGCCAATCTGCTCGAGGCCCACGGCCTCGCCTACCGGGCGCTCCACGAAGCCGACCGCATCGATGCCGACGGCGACGGCTACGCGGCGCGCGTGGGATTCGTCAAGCACTACGCGGTGCTGGAGCCGAGCCGGCCGTGGTTCCCGCTCGATCTGCTCCGGACCTTCTTCGAGAGCCGCGTGTTCAACGACGACGTGCTGAGAGCGCCCCGCACCGGAGACATCGATCTCTCGATTCCCGGCGCCCGGCCGGTGAAGCGGCGCGTGCCCGAGCTGGAGGGGAGCCTCGATTTCGTGGGCCTCAATTACTACGCGCGGTGGAAGGTGAAGATGTTCGCCCCGGATCCTCACGTCGCCACCGAGGGCGCGCCGGTGAACGATCTGGGATGGGAGCTCTATCCGCGGGGGATCGAGGAGGCGCTGCTCCGGCTCACCGATCTCGGCGTCCCGATCGTGATCACCGAGAACGGCGTGGCCGACGCGGCCGACCGCATGCGGCCCCGCGTGATGGTGGACACGCTGGTCCACGTCGCAAAGGCCATTGAAAAGGGCGCGCCGGTGCTGGGTTACTACCACTGGTCGCTGATGGACAACTTCGAGTGGGCCGACGGCTATCGCGGGCGCTTTGGGCTGTACCATGTGGACTTCACCGACGCCGCGAGGACGCGCACGCGCAGGCGCAGCGCCGATCTGTACGCGCGCATCGCGCGCGCCAACGCCGTGGACGCCGAAGCCTGGCGCGAGGCCGCCACCCTGGACCCTCTGGCGGACGTCGGCTAGTCTCCTCGGCTCCGGAGGAGCCCATGTGCCCGTTCTGCAGGGAACACGACGGCAAGCGCTGTGAGATCCGTGAACGACCCGATGGCCATCTGGTCTGCTCGTGCGGCCGTCACTCGTGGCCCAACGCGGCCGCCCTTCAGGAGTCGATTCGCCGCGCCAGCCTGACCATCGTGAACACGGCGCACATCTGGACTCAGGGGATGTAATCCCGGCCACTCGAGCCTGGGGTTTGCCACCTCCACTTCCTGCGCTATCCTCGGAGTTGCCCCACGAAGGAGTGTTGATGTCCCCCGAACAAAACGATCCGTTCGAACTCGTTCAGCGCGAGGTCGAGCGCCTGTGGCGGGACCTGGTGTATCACCGCCATCCGGGCGCGCATTTCGCGCAGCTGCCCTGGGCCCCGCCTGCCGATGTCGTGGTGTCCGAAGACTCGGCGCGCGTGATCCTCGAGCTGGCCGGCATTCCTCGAGACGCCGTCCGCGTGCGTCTCGAAGGACGGATGCTGATCGTCAGCGGGCGCCGTGTTCCTCCCCATGAGCTGCACGGTGCTCACTACCATCGCGCGGAAATCTATTTCGGAACGTTCGAGCGCGCCCTCGAGCTGCCCTGGGAGGCCGATCCGAACGGCATCCAGGCTCACTACCGCGACGGCATGCTCGAGATCCGCATTCGCTCGGCTGCCGGCCGCGTCAAGGACGTGCCGATCCACGAAGGCGCGGACCCGGCGAAGCCGAGATGAGCCCCACCCGCCGGAAGCCGGCGCCGAAACGCAAGACCGCCAACCCCCGGCCGCCCGCGCGCGCGCCGCGACGTGACAGGAGAGCGGTCTCCAGCGACATGCTGCGCACGGTGTCCGAAGACGTCGTGACGCCTCCGATCGTCCCTTCGGGCCCCCGCGAAGTCCCCATCCTCCCGATCCGGCACTCGGTGCTGTTTCCGTTCGCCATCCTGCCGCTGAGCGTGGGACGCAGGAAGAACCGAGATGTGGTCAACGACGTGATGGCCGGCGACCGCACGGTCGCGGTGTTCACGCAGAACGACCCCGACGTCGAAGATCCGAAGCCGAGCGATCTCCACCCGGTCGGCACGCTGGCGACCGTGCTGCGCATGGTGCGGCTGCCCGACGAGCGCGTGTCCATCATCGTGCAGGGCACGGGCCGCGTGAGCTTCGACGCGCCGGTCAAGCGCGACCCCTATCTGGTGGCACGCGTCACCCCGCTCACCGAGGTCGAGGACGACGACGTCGAGACCGAGGCCATGTCGCAGTCGCTGCTCAAGGGCTTCGAGCAGCTGGTGACGATGTCGCAGAACCTTCCGACCGAAGCGGTGGTCGCTGCACGCAATCAGGTTTCGCCCGGGCGCCTCGCCGACTTCATGGCCTCGCTGCTCGAGATCCCGGTCGCCGAGAAGCAGCGCGTGCTCGAGACTCTGGAGTCCAAGCAGCGGCTGCGCATCCTCAACGCGATCGTCACCCATCAGCTGCAGGTGCTCGAGGTCGGCCAGCAGATCCAGGAGTCGGTGCGTGAGACGCTCGACGCACGCCAGCGAGAGTTCGTGCTGCGCCAGCAGCTGCACGCGATCCAGAAGGAGCTGGGCGAAGGAGACGACGCGCAGCGCCAGGTCGAAGAGCTGCGTGAGCGGCTCGAGAAGGCGCAGATGCCTCCGGACGTCCGGCGCGAGGCCGAGCGCGAGCTCGAGCGCCTCGGGCGCATGCCGCCTCAGGCCGCCGAGTACACGGTGGCGCGCACCTATCTCGAGTGGCTCGGCGACATGCCGTGGGCCATGACCACCGAGGACGACCTCGATCTGTCGAACGCCCGCAAGGTGCTCGACGAAGACCACTACGGGCTGGAGAAGATCAAGGAGCGCATCCTCGAGTTCCTGGCGGTGCGCCGTTTCAAGAAGGACGCACGCACACCCGTGCTGTGCTTCGTGGGCCCCCCGGGGACCGGCAAGACCTCGCTTGGCCTGAGCATCGCGCGCGCCCTGGGCCGCAAGTTCGTGCGCCAGTCGCTCGGCGGCGTGCGGGACGAGGCCGAGATCCGAGGACACCGGCGCACCTACATCGGCGCGCTCCCGGGGAACATCATCCGCGGCATCCGCCGCGCCGGATCGAAGAACCCGGTGTTCATGCTCGACGAGATCGACAAGCTCGCCAGCGATTTCCACGGCGATCCGGCGAGCGCGATGCTCGAGGTGCTGGACCCCGAGCAGAACCACGCGTTCATGGACCATTACCTCGACGTGCCGTTCGATCTGTCGCAGGTGCTGTTCGTCACCACCGCGAACTACCTCGACCCGGTGCCGCCGGCGCTCCGCGACCGCATGGAGGTCATCGAGCTCTCGGGATACACCGAGCTCGAGAAGGTCGCGATCGCCAAGCTCCATCTGCTGCCCAAGGCGATCGCCGAGAACGGTCTCGAGTCGCTCGGCATCACGATCACGGACGACGCGATTCTGCTGGTGATCCGCTCGTACACGAGCGAGGCCGGACTCCGGAACCTCGGACGCGAGCTGGCGAATCTGTTGCGCAGGACCGCCAAGCAGATCGCTGAAGGCAAGTCGCCCCCGCTCGAGATCGGGCCTGACCGGGTCTCCGAGCTGCTCGGCCCCGAGCGCTTCCAGTCCGACATGGTGACGCGCATCGACGCGCCGGGAGCCGCGCTCGGCCTGGCCTGGACGCCATTCGGCGGCGAAGTGCTCACCGTCGAGGCCACGGCGATGCCTGGCTCGAAGGGGCTTCAGCTCACCGGACAGCTCGGGGACGTGATGCGGGAATCCGCGCACGCCGCTCTCTCCTGGGTGCGCGCCAACGCCTTGACCCTCGGGATCGATCCCGGCTTCTTCGACAACGCCGATCTTCACATCCACATCCCCGCGGGAGCGACCGCGAAGGATGGACCCTCCGCGGGCGTCACCTTGGCGACCGCGCTGGTGAGCCTGCTGAGCAATCGCAAGGTGCGGCATGGCATCGCGATGACCGGCGAGATCACGCTGCTGGGGCGGGTGCTGCCCGTGGGCGGGCTCAAGGAGAAGGTCCTGGCGGCGCATCGCGCCAAGCTCAAGACCGTGATCCTGCCGGCGGAGAACCAGAAGGATCTCGAGGAGGTGCCGATCGAGGTGCGCTCACACATGATCTTTGCACCCGTGGATCGCATCGACCAGGTGCTGCGCCTGGCGCTCGAGAATCCGCCGCCGATCGAGGAGAACGGCCAGGAGCCGGCGGCCGACGACGCGGAAACCACGACTCCGATCACGTCCGAGCCGCTGGTGGCGAAGCCTCCCCCGCGGCCTTAGCCGCGCACGCTCCTCGAGGCCAGACCGGCCACGGCCGCCAGCGCGATCCACGTGGGCTCCGGCAGCTTCGGCCAGCGACGCATCGCGAACAGCGCCGCGACCAGCAGACCCAGGGTGGGCAGATCGAACACCGCGCGGCGGCCGAGAACGATCACCGCACCGGCGATCGCTCCCGCGGCGGCCGCGGTCACACCGCTCACGAAGTGCCGCAGGCGCCGGCTCCGTGCGACGCGGGCGAAGTGAGGCGCGGGCAGCACCACCATCAGGTAACACGGGACGAACACGGCGAGGGTGGCCACGCCGGCGCCGAGCGGTCCCGCCACCAGGAAGCCAATGAAGGCGACGGTGATCACCACGGGTCCTGGCGTGATCATGCCGATGGCGATGGCGTCCATGAACTGGCGCTCGTCGAGCCAGTGGAATCCGTCGACGACCCCGCTCCTGAGAAACGGCACGATGGCCAGGCCGCTGCCGAACACCAAGGCGCCGGCCTGAAAGAAGTAGAAGGCGATGCGCGCCAGCGTCTCGCCGCTCGCCACGCCACTGGCGCCGGTCACGAGCCAGGACGCGAGCGTGGTGATCCCGCACAGAGAGTTGCCAACCGAAGTCCGGGCCCGGAGCACCAGCACGACGAATCCACTCAGCAGGATGCCCGCCACTTCTTCGCGGCCGGTCCAGGCGGTGACCACGGCGTTCGCGCCGAAGATCATCCACAGGAGGCCGTCGCGCCGGAGCGTCATGCCTGCCAGCTTGACGGCGCCTCGGGCGATGATCGCGATCACCACCGGTCCGACGCCGTAGAACACATCGCCGACCCACGGCAGACCGCCGTACCGGACATAGAGCGCGGCGAGCCCGAGCACCATCAGGAACGAAGGAAGCACGAAGGCTGCGGCCACGATCGTGGCGCCGAGCACGCGCGCCCGCACCCACCCGAAGTAGATCGCGAGCTGCGCCGCGAGAGGGCCCGGCATCAGCTGGGCCAGCGCCAGCCCATCCAGATAGTCCTGAGCCGAGATCCAACGGCGGCGCTCGACCAGATCGCGCTGCATCGAGCCGGCGAGCGCGATCGGGCCGCCGAATCCCAGCGAGCCGAGTCGAATGAAGTAGCGAGCCAGCGCGCCCAGGCCGACGTCGCGGCGGACTTCGTCGCTCGCTTCGGTCGTCCGTTGCGCGGCGACGCTCACCCGTCGGACACTCGCGGCTCCCCCTGAGGCGTGACGGGCTCCGGTCCCAGGATCGATCCTCGACCCAGCAGCGCGAGACCGCCGGCGCGCTCGATCAGATCGGTCAGCGACCGCGCCGCGGCGAAGGCGCCCTCGACGTCGGGGATGAAGTAGACCCCCTCCGTGAGGGAACTGGCGCTCAGCTCACGCAGCTGGCTGCCGAGGTCGAGATCGCGATCGGCCGGTCGCCGCAGGACCACGAGCAGCACGTTTTCCACCGACGCCGGCACCATGACCTCAGGCTCCCATCGCGACCTTGCGGAAATCGTCGCCGGCTGAGGCTCGCTCGAACACCAGAATGGCCGCCGCCGCATCCTCCAGGGCGATCCCGGTGGAATCGAAGAGTGTGATCTCACGGTCGCGCGTCCGTCCCGGCTTCTTCCCGGCCACGATCTCGGCCAGCTCGGCATGGACTCCATCCCGGCTCATGTCCCCACTCTCGAGGGCGTGATGCAGATCGCCCATGGCCGCGCATTGATCGATGTCGTCCACCACGACCGTGGAGGCCGCCATGAGGCGGGGATCGATCTCGTGCTTCTCGGGATGATCCGCGCCGACCGCCCCGACGAACGTGCCCGGCATCACGTGCTGGGGAGTCAGGAACGGTTCATGGGACGGCGTGCACGTCACGATCACCTGGCTCCTGCGGGTGCCTTCGGCAAGATCGGCGATCGGAACGATCTCGATGCCGAGATCGATGGAGAGCTCGGCGGCCAAGCGGTCCGCCCGGCAAGCTCCGCGGTCCCATGCGTAGACGAGATCGATCGGCAGCACCTGACGCAGCGCCCTGAGATGGATTCGGCCCTGTTCTCCGCATCCCGCGATGGTGACGACGTGCGATGACGGCCGCGCCAGGTGCTTCGCGGCAATGGCCGTGGCCGCCGCGGTGCGCAGCAACGTGATCTCCGCCGAGTCCATCACCGCCAGCGGACGTCCGGTCTCCCCATCGAAGAGCAGCAGCACCCCCTGGATCGTGGGGAGCCCGATGCGCTCGGGATTGCCGGGGAAATTGGCGTTCGTCTTCGCGACGAACCAGGGACGTTCCTGCTCGTGCACGATGGCCTTCACGTGGAAGCCCCCGCGCTCCACGCGCGCGCCGAGCGACTGCGACCGGTACCGCGCCCCGCGGCCCTGCGCGGCCAGTGCCTTCTCCACGGCCGCGATGCACTCCTCGAGCGTCAGCCGCTCGGCCACCTGCCGGCGGTCGAGCACCAGGACCTCGCCGGACGAGATCACGAACGCACCTCGCGCGGACGCCGCGGCTTGGGGCGCGCCACCGTGGGCGATGGGAGTGAAGCGGGACGGAACGAGCGGTAGAGGTGATCGAAGAGCGTCATCCCTCGCTCGAGCCGGCTCGCGTCGTCGGCATGGGAGGACACGATCCCGGAGAGGAGGCGCTCGACACCGGGCGCCTCGGGAACGTCGAACGCGCCGTCCCGGAGATCGAGCTCATGAACGATTCGCGCGACGCGCGACAGGGCGACGTCTTCGGTCCCGGTCCGGGCGATCAGCGTTTCCAGCGAACAGCCTCCGCCCTCGTGCGAGAACTCGGCGCCCGGCATGTCGAAGCTTCGCTCTCCCGCGCGGATCGTGTGGGGCGGCGGCGCGAAGCGGATCCGTGCCTTCGGATCGAGGAATCGGCGGATGAACCACGCGCACGCGATCCGATCGACCAGGATCCCGGAGCGAGTGACCCACGCCTGCCCCTTCCAGCGAGAATCCGCGCCCTTCGATGCACGCGCCACCGGTGAGCGAAACGCAGCTCGAAGAGCCGCCTCGTCCTCCGCCGACGTGAAGCGGGCTTCGCAGACGAAGGCCTCACCGCCGGCGCTCCGGATCTCGTCGGCCACCGCCTTGAGCCGGGCCAGCTCCGCTTCACCGTGCGGCAGCGCGTAGACCGCCTTCTTGAGCGGCGCGGCGCCGGCGCGGGCGAGCAGGGCGCGGATCCTGGCCCGTAGATAGAGGGGCCGGGCGGGAACGCGGTGGATCAGGAACAACCAGTCGTGCGGCTTCATCGGTGGCCCTCCACGGGGAGTATTTCTAGCAGTTGATATATTATCTGTCAACTGCTATATCTGGGGTCCACCCGCACCGAGGAGGCGCCGATGAAATGGATCACGCGTGAGAATGCCGCCGTCGACCGGATTGCCTGTCCGTGGCTGATCCGCCGGTTCGTCGACCCCGAGGCGGAGTTCCTGTTCGTGGCGCCCGACAAGGTCCGCGAAGTCGCCGAGCAGGAAGGCGCCGTGCCCTACGACGTCGAGGGCGTGGAGCTCGGGCACCGGGACGGCCGCTGCTCGTTCGAGAGCATCCTCGTCAAGTACGGGCTCGAACGCGATCCGGCGCTCGCGATCCTGGGCCAGCTGATCCATGGAGCCGACATCACCGAGCACGCCGACCGCATGCCGGAGAGCCGAGGCCTCAAGGCCATCGCTTCCGGTTTTCGCCTGCTGCACGGCCGCGACGATCACTTGAAGCTGCGCCTGGAGACGCCGTTGTACGACGCCCTCTACGCCTGGGCCCAGGACCAGCACGCGCGCGCCCGGGAGGTGAAGGCCGGTGTCTGATCCACGCAGGGCGCTGCTCGCGCGCACGATCGTGCGACATTCGACCCGGCTCGAGCGGGACGAAGTGATGCTGATCGAGTCGTTCGATCTGACGGACGGGCTGGTGTCCGATCTGATCGACGAGGTGCACGCGGTCGGCGGCGTCCCGCTCCCGTACCTGCGGAAGAACGCATTGATCCGCCAGCTCCTCCTCGAGGGCAACGAGCGGCAGGTGGCCCTGCAAGCCGAGATCGAGCTGTTCCAGATGCAGAAGGCTCAGGCCTACGTCGGGATCCGCGCCGTCGAAAACGTCTCGGAGCTCGCGGACGTCCCGCCCGATCACGCGGCGCTTCACGCTCGCCTCATCCAGAAGGCGGTGCATGCTGACTATCGCGTCAACCACACCAAGTGGGTGGTGCTGCGCTACCCCACGCCGTCGATGGCGCAGCTCGCGGGCATGAGCACCGCGGCGTTCGAGCGCTTCTACTACGACGTCTGCACACTCGACTACGGGCTCATGGCGGATGCCATTGCTCCCCTGGCCGACCGGATGCGGCGCACCGACGAGGTCCGGCTTCGCGGCCCGGGGACCGATCTGCGCTTCAGCATCAAGGGGATCGGCGCGGTGTCATGCGAAGGGCGCCGCAACCTGCCGGACGGAGAGTGCTTCACGGCGCCGGTGAGGAATTCGATCGAGGGCCACATCTCCTACAACGCTCCTTCGCTCTACCAGGGCACGACCTACCGCGACGTCTGCCTGACCTTCGAAGGCGGAGCGATCGTGAGGGCGACCGGGAGTCCGCAGGATCGCCTCGAAAAGCTGCTCGCGTCCGACGAAGGCTCGCGGTCGGTCGGCGAGTTTTCGCTCGGATTCAATCCGCACATCCTTCGGCCCATGCTCGACACGCTGTTCGACGAGAAGATCGCGGGGTCCCTGCACTTCACTCCCGGCCAGGCCTACGCGCTGGCCGACAACGGCAACCGTTCCCAGATCCATTGGGACCTGGTCCTCATCCAGCGTCCGGA
Source organism: Candidatus Eisenbacteria bacterium (assembly GCA_035712145.1). NCBI lineage: Bacteria > Candidatus Eiseniibacteriota > Candidatus Eiseniibacteriota bacterium. Next base: position 68,223 of record DASTBI010000269.1, read on the forward strand.
GTACGGCGGAGGCGAGGTGTGGTTCGACGGGGAGCTGGTGCGGAAGGACGGGCGCTTCCTCCCCGCCGACCTGCAGGGATTGAATCCCGAGAACCTGGTGAACGCGCGCTGACCTGGCGCGGCTTCATCACGACCTCGCGTCCGGCCGGTTCATGCGTGGGACTGTAGACGCCGAGGTCCCACAGCCCGTTGCGACCGCCGTGACCCGCGGCGCGAACCAGGTCAAGGCGCGCTTCACCCTTTCCTCCAGCGGGGCGCTCGGAATCGAGTCACTGAACTCGGCGGCCCGCCTCGCCTCGTGCGCTCGGTATCGTAGCTGCCGGAGACAGTGAGCGACTTCTTCGACGCGCTCCCTGGCCCTGCGCGCCGCTTCGCGCTTCTGGTTCATGAACCCGGTTCCGAACACTCGCTCCGCCTCGTATTGGTTGTGTGCCCGGCAGCGGAGTCGCAGGTTCTCCACCGTCGTCCGGCCCCCTCGGGCCACCGGCTCGATGTGATCGAACTCCAGGCCTCTTTTCTCGGCGCATCGGTGGCCGCTTTCTCCCGCGAAGGTGCACTTCCCTTCGTCGCGAGCCCAAACGGCTCGCCTCACACAAAGAGGAATGTGCCGAGCGCTTGCAGAGGGTCTCGGACTGGTACGAGGTCTATCCGTAGCGCCCAATCTCCTCTTCTCGAGCTGCGCCACGCCCAGCCGGAGAACGCGGCCGAGAACAGCTCCGAGGTCTCCATGGGGAACCTGGTGACCCAGAAGGTCCTGGGCCTGGCGAAGCAGATCGTGCGTGGCCCGGTCGATCGTGACCTGGAGCGTGAAGCGTTCCGGAGCGACAGGCTCCACCTCTCGGACGGGCGGCTTCGGATGCAAATAGATCGTCCCCGGGGACGATCGACCTGTGCCCTGGCATACCGGGTGGTCCACAGTCGGGACCGCTGCCAGTCCCGTGGTCAGCTCCAGCCGGGGGAACCGCTCGGCCACGAGTTGCTCCAGTTCCAGCCGGGTCTTGCCTGCGGCGACTGCGAGCAGATCCTCGGCATCGTCTTGCGTGAGCAAGGGCCTCAGCACAGCGATCGCGCTGAGACTCAGACGCCCGTCGGCCACCATCGCGAAGATGACTGGGAACTGCCGGGCCGCTCGGGCCGCGGCCACGCGCTTCGAGGTCATTTCCTCGGACAGCTTCAGCTCTCCGATGCAGTAGGCATGCATCGAGGCGTAGCCAGCCGGCAAGTAGAGCTTTCGTTCGTCGATCTCGGCGATGTGAGCCAGCAGCTCCGCGGTGGCGGTGCGCGCACGGCCGGCGATGACGACGACCTCACGCAGCAGCACTTCATTGCTCAGATGCGATAGCGAGTAGTTCTTCACGGCAGTCTCGGCGGGGGCGAGTGTGCCGGGGGCTGCGCCTACTTCATATCACGGGCCATTGCGACGTTCTCAGCGACTCGCGCTGCCAAGAAGTCGTGGCTCTAGACAAGAAACGTCATGAGGAACTGCGTTGCGCCATCAGCGACGACCATGAGGCGATTGGCGCGCTTCGCGGAGACCAACGCCGAGAACGGCGAGTGTGCGACGAAAGTTCGGTCAAGGGTCTTTTCGCAATCCATCTCCTACAGCGATCGCGATACCCCCGACACGCCGGCATCCCGTCTCAACCCCATACCTCGGGCAGCCTGCCCTGCTCCGTCTCGCACAGGGTCTCGAACGTTTGATCGTCGAACGCCCTTCGGGGCACGTGCTCGAGCAGAAGCCGCGCAAGCTCCGGCAGTCCTGTGACCATCGCCGACACGCGCACGGTCGATCCGGAGTGAAGTCCAATCGCGAACCACTTCATCAATGTGTTGTATCGCACCTCTCTCACATCC
>DASTBI010000270.1 GCA_035712145.1 Candidatus Eisenbacteria bacterium
TGCGCGGCGCCGGCCTGGACCGTGAGTCCGGGGCCGGAGCTCTGGACGCCGCGCGGCACGCCCTGGCACGCGGTGGGCTCGGTCCAGATCGAGTAATTGCCCGAAGCCAGAGCGGGCCCGGTGCTCATGGTCGCCCCGGCGCGCACGGTGTACTCGGTCTTCTCGAAGGCTCCGGGGGAGATGTGAATGACCACGGGAGTCTTCAGCTCGGAGCGCCAGCTGATCGACTGTCCAGCCTCGATGCTCGACCAGTGGGGCTCGAACTCCACACAGCCCTTGGGCGTCAGTCGCACCCGGGTGGTCACGCGGGCGGGCTCCGTCTCGGTGGTCTTGGATGGTTTGGCGGTCTCGGACTGCTGGCTCTCGCTCGCGACCGTGGCCGTGACCACCTTGGTTCCACCGGTCTGCTGGCTGGCCGCGGATGACTCCTCGGCCTTCTGCGAGCCGCAGCCCAGGCAGGTGAGGGAGAGAAGGAGCATCCAAACGTGGGGGACTTTCATCGCTACCTCCATGGCAGATTCGACTCCTACCGCGCGATTGCGACCTTGCCGATCGCTTCGCCCGCCGCGGTGCGAAGACGCAGGAAGTAGAGGCCATTGTGGAGGGCGCCCGGATCGTACCCGATCTCGTTGAGACCTGAAGGCCTTTGCTCGCCTCTGGCCAGGCGGGCGACCACGCGGCCGGTCGCGTCGACCACATCGAGCGTCACCGGCCCCGACTCGGCGAGAATGAAGCGCACCAGTCCCTGCGCGCGCATGGGATTGGGCGAGGCCGCGAGCGCGATGCTTGGCGCAGCCGGGGGCGGAGGTGTGGGCGTCACGTCGGCTGGGGTGCCGGTCCAGCCCAGGTCCGTGAAGAACCAGCGGGTGAGGTCCACGCCGGCCGACACCGAGCCCATCAGGCTCGGCTCCATCAGGAGATCCGGATCGGGACTGACGTCCCAGTGGGAGACCGACGATCCGCTCGAATACGTCGTCGGCGAGTACATCAGGACCTGGTTGCTGCCGTCGGCGCCCTGGTTCAGCGTGGGATCGCGACGCAGCGTCACGTTCAGGCCGCTGGCCAGCGCAGACTTCAGCAGGTTCCCGTCGTCCTGCGTCACCCGCACCGAAGGAATCGTGATCGTGGCATCGGTGCCGCCCATCGCCTGGGGCGGACAGCCCGGCAGGCTGTCGCACACGATCACCGCGATCGCGCCCGCGTTCTGCGCGTGCTTGACCTTGATCGTGAAACCGCAGGTGCCGCGATCCACCAGCGCGATCTTGCCGCTCAGCGCCGAGCCGTTGATCGCGGGCTCGCAGCCGTTGCTCGTCGATCCGAATCCGTCGTTGACCTGCACCACACTGGCGGTGACGCCGGTCGACGTCAGCGCCGGACCGAAGACGGCCTGGCCGACGTCGTAGACCCCGGCGATCGACGCGGGGGCATTCACGCGCAGCGCCGGCTTGTCGCTGAGGATGGCGGGCGCCTCGCGCATCACGTTGGCGCCGTTCCACACCAGCCGTCGGCACCCGACCGCCGACGCTGCGCGCTCGGTCGCGGTCATCTGGTCCCAATGCCTTCCCACGACCGTGTCGTAGAGATAGTGGTCGAGCGCGCTCGGGTAACCGAGCGCGAAGCTGCCGTTCGAGCCGTCCGTGGCGGTGATGAATCCAAGGCCGTGCGCCATTTCGTGGAGCACGACCGGCAGCAGCTCGATCTTGCTTCCTTCGGCGCCGTCCACGCCGTAGTACCAGCCGTTCGGCATGCAGCTCGCACCACCCAGGCCGGAGTTGAACGTGGCATCGATGTCGTCATTGGTCGATTGATCGCTGCCCGCCAGCCGGTTGGCGAGCGCCGCCGGGTACCAGTGACCCGCCAGCGGCGCGCCCGCAAAGTCGCGCCACATCGCGGTCGGACCGGCCTGTCCGAGCACCGCGGCGTTGGTGGTGCAGAAGAGAGGATCGAAGCGTGCCTTCACCCGGATCGTGACCGGGCTGCTCAAGAGATTGCCCCAGATCGAAGCGGCATACTGGAAGACGTATAGGCGCTGGGCCCCGATCGTGGCGCCGGGATTGCCGCCGACCGGCGCCGCCGGCGTGGCGTCGTTGAACCCTTCGCCCGGCCCATCGTCGTTGACGATGATGACGGTGACGGCGTGCGCGGGGCTCGTGAGCAGGAGTGCTGCGGCGAGAATCGCGGCCGTTGTCGTCCTCGGCATGCGCTAGCGGTCCTCGAGGGTGGGAGCGGGCACGCCGAGCGCCGCGCTGTCACTGGATGCGGTGAAGCACTGCGTCGTGGGATTGCCGTCAGCGCCGACTCGAGCGATCGAGTAGGACTGGAGCTTGCCGTTCAGCATCAGTCCGACCGAGCCATCCGGTCTGCGGATCTCGGTGAAGCCTTCCGGCGTGTTGCGCATGACCTCTGCGCGGCGCTGGCCGATGGCCTTCATCTGCTCCGGCGAAGGCAGGCCCAGCTCTCCGGTCTCGGGATCGCGCGCCACCACCATGCCGGCGATCTGATTGGAGGTCTCGGCCGTCATCCGCGAAGCTGACGATGTCCTGACGCTACGGGCCTTACTTCTAATTGGGCGCTGCACGTGATGGGTCCGCAGGTCGATCTTGCGCGGCTCTTCGGCGCGCGGCCGAGGTGCGTTGGGGCCGAGGGCCCAGTACGCCGCTGCCGCGATCATGCAAATCGGGAGCAACAGCTTGCTGATTGCGTTTCCGAGCATGGCGAGCCTGTTGAGTTGAAAGGAGCCTGCGCACGGCCTTCCGATGTCCGCGTCGGTCGAGCACTCCCCGTGCCACTGCAGGTTCACGCCAAGCGTTCGATGGTCGCTCGAAATGCAAGTGTGGTGGGAGGATCGAGCGACTTGCGATGCGGACCTAGAACCGCTGGCCGAAGCTGAAGTCGAAGCGGAACTCGCCCTGGTCGTCGATTCCCCAGTCGAGGTTCAGCGGTCCGAACGGGACCGCAGCCTCGAAGCCGGCGCCGGCCGCGACGTGGACCTGACCGTCGAGATCCGGGCGCGAAACGGTTCCGTTGATGAACGCGGCCTGGCCGTAGGCGAACAGGCGCGCGTACGAGGCCAGGTTGCGGATGACGCGCAGCTCGCCGGCCACACGGTCGTGGCCCAGCCACTCACGCCGGCGCAGTCCCACGAACGATTCGGGGCCGCCCACGGCCTGAAGCTCGTCCGCCGGCGTGCGACTCGTCGACGTGCCGGCGCGCGCCGCCGTGCGGAAGGTGTATTGCCCCTTGCGCACGTCGTAGGTCATGCGTGCGACGATGGCCGCGTACGATTCGTGACCGGTGAGGAATACCGCCTGGATGCCCTCGCCGAATGCGCTTCCCGACTGGAGTCGCACGGATCCCACCAATCCGTACAGATCTTGCGCTTCGGTTCCGGCGAAGCCGTAGCCGGCGCCGACCTGCAACAGGTAGCTCTTCGTCAGCCTCTTCTGGCCGCCTACCATGGCCTCCACGCGGTCGACGCGCTCCTTCTCGATGCGGCGGTCCTCGTCGAACAGGCGCACGTCGGTCTGGCGCCACCCGCCGCGCAGGAACCAGCCGTTGCTCCCCCGCGCGAGCGAATGCGGCTCGAGCGCAAAGAACAGGTTCCTCCGGAGCGGATCGATGGTGAATCCGCCGGAGATCTTGTCGGGAAGGCGGTTCCTCACAGGACGGAGGACGAGCGTGGTGTTGAGGCGCCCCTGATAATCGTTGTCGTACGCGAACGCGAGCAAGACCTCGCTCTTCGGGCGAGAGACGACATCCATGGTGATCGTCGTGGAGTCTCCGGCGACCCGGAAAGAAGGCCATGCGCTCACGAACATGTCGCCCCGGTACACGCTCGTGAACGCCGGCCGCAAGGCCTCGGGCTCGAACTCCGTCGACGGCGCCTCGCCGAACAGGCGTCGCGCCAGTCCGGCCCGAGGAGACTCGGTCGAATCACGGTCGCGCCAGACGACATCCGGATGAGCGGGAGGGAGCACGGCATCGACGCTGTCGCTTGCCGCCGAGTCCGGCGGGGCGTTCAGGAGCTGGGCGAACTCGTGGATGCGCTCACGCGCCTCGCGATAGGCCAGCTCCACGATGCTGTCACACGACGCGAAGTCCATCGGCCCGTGACCCTTCAGCTCCAGATCCACGAGCCGGTCCTCGGACGACAGGGTGTCCTGCTGGCTGCGCTTGTTGAGGCGATCGAAGATGGAGAACGACACGTCGAGCAGCGAGCTTCGCTCGGTGAGGTCGACCGGCGGCAGCGCCACGTCGATCGCGAGAATGCGCTTGGGCGCGAAGGTGCGCGCGGTGCTGACCGGCAAGTTGCTCGCGAGCCCCCCGTCGACCAGCAGCGTGTTGCCGTCCGGCACCGCGGGAAAGAGCGGCGGGATGCAGATCGACGCCCGCACCGCGCGTGCCACGCTGCCGCTGCGAAACACGATGGGGTTCGTGGTCTCGGCGTCGGTGGCGATGCAACGGAACGGGATGGGCAGACGATCGAAGTCGCCCTGCGCGAGGGCTTCCGAGGGAAGGAAGAACTCGGCCAGCGCGAAGTTGAGATAGGAGTCGTCGACGACGCCCGAGGGGACGTGGAGCGCGAGCCCTTCGCCGATGAGCGTCACCCAGGGCTGCGGCACCACGGTGTCACGCCACTCGAAGGTCTCTTTCCCCCGTCCGAAGATCTGGTCCCAGTCCGTCTGGCGCATGATGTCGTGGATCGCGGCGCTCGAATAGCCGGTGGCGTAGAGCGCACCCACCAGCGCTCCCATGCTGGTGCCGCAGACCAGTCCGGGTCTGAGGCCTTCCTCCTCGAGCGCCCGAATGACGCCGATGTGCGCGATCCCGCGCGCCGCTCCGCCCGACAGCACGAGCGCCCATTCGGGTTGGAGCGACGCCAC
>DASTBI010000271.1 GCA_035712145.1 Candidatus Eisenbacteria bacterium
ATATAAGTCATTTGCCATTTGAGCCTCCTAGAAACGATTGATCAGGCTAAAGTATAACACAATTCTCCTGATCTCGTTAATCGCCATCGGGAGGCGGTGAAATGCAGATAATCAGCGCCTGCAGAGCTTCTAGTGCCGCATCCAAGCACGTCTTTTCTTGCGGGGTGAGATGCACGCCTAGTTGAGTATACCAGCGTGACATGTATCTTTGCGCCCGCTTGGATACCAGCAGCAGCCCGACTTCGTAGGTTCTCTGAGCCATGTTTAGCCCTCCCTAAATTGACTGTTCATTGATTATAACTTAGGTATTCCTTTTAAGGAATATTTTTGTTCTATTTCAGAGAAGGAAAGAGGTTAGGTATGATGGGGGTATCGTTTTCACCCCCCTATAAGATAGGGGGGTTCAGTTAAAGGAGTTCGCATCATGTTACTGTCTGATAACAATTCAATGCCAGGACGTTTAGATAAGGCGGTCAGCTATTCGGAATGGATTTCGAATCTCGGTCTAAATGGCGTAACACCGCCTGAAATTTTGACCGTTGAGATGCCATTCCTCGGCACGATCAAACTGATCGCCGAAGAAGCGGTTCCGATCTTCAATGCGATTAACGATCAGTTGATCGCCGTTCAGATTATTTATTACTCTGAAGATAGCGCCTATCTCTTTTCCTGCATCATTCCTTTCGAGTAACCCCCCTACCCCACCCCCATAAAGGGGGTGGGTAAAGCATCCCTTTAAGGAGAAAAACATGTTTCCTCTCGTAGATTGGTACACGTACACGTTTAAGTTGCCCTCATCCCACGGTGGGGTAGGGCGGGCAAGTAGCGAGTACATTTTAGACCTGATGCGAACCTATGAATGGTATCGAAAATTTGAAGCCGAAACGTCACCCACCTATCAGATCAAAGAGAAGGGGATATACGGGGTAGGGGGGATAGTAGATACCAAAAGCGAGTTGTCCATATTCTGGGGTGACATAAACACTCACGCCATAGTTGCATGTTCCGGGCGCGCCTGTAGTGTGATTTTTAACGGTGCAGGAGGTTATGAACTGATCCGTGAAACACATAACTTTGCGACGAGATGCGACCTGGCTATTGATTTCGAATCGGACATCGATGTTGTATTGTGGGTCGTAAATAAGAAGAAGGTAGCCGTCAAAACTTGCAGTCACATTGTATCTGAAAAGGGCGAGACGCGATATATAGGTTCGAGGAAAAGTGAGCGTTTTCTTCGTATCTATCGGTACAATCATCCCCACCCCCGCGCACATTTGCTGCGATGCGAACTTGAACTAAAAGGAAAGAAGGCTAAGGCGGTTTGCGCCCGTTTTAAGGACATGACCGCCTACGAAGTTATCTGCGCTGAATTTGAGCCTTTCCTGAGCGAAAATCCGCTATTTCAGCCTGCTCTCGCCACCCCCCCGCCAGCGAGAGCATTGAGAAAAGAACGAACCTCAATTGGGCGACTACGCTGGCTTGAGTTGACCGTCGCGCCAGCGTTGCATAAAGCGCATGATGAAGGTATCATAGACCTGTCTGAGTGGCTCACAAGGCATGGGCTTATCGGACAGTGATGAGGAGAACGGGCGTTCGAAAGAGCGTCCGTTTTTCATTTATGCCATGCCGTAGGCGCGGCGCAGTTTCTCATTCAAGGTCGCCGTGATGCTAATGCAGTTTGTCGGCCTATCCCCATCTCGCCCTGAGAACCATGAACTCTCTGCCGTGATGTAGTTGATAATCGACAGGAATGTCGAGGTATACGGCGGGGTATCCTTATCGAACGAACCAACCCCGCAGTCCAGCAGCGTATAGCGATATGCTCCAAATCCTTCCGTCCGAAAGTTGAATGTCATCTGGGTCGCTTTCTCCCACATTGGCGTAGACCCTGATGTTCCCACGATTGACAATTCAGCGCCGAAAATCGGCTGACCAGGCTGACCAGGCGCCGGGACGCTATAGGCAACATAATCCACGAACGAGAAGGTAGACTTCAGAATGGGCTTTACCACATCGTAGAAGTCTCTCACGGCATCATCCAGGTCAACAGATACAGCAGCGCCACGAAGATCAAATTCAAAGCCGCTTGGCATAAGAGCATTAGCAACAATAGGGACAGTGGGAATGGTCTGATGATGTAGACCCCATGCGCTCCGGTACGTCGTGATGATATAAGCAGGATATAAGTCATTTGCCATTTGAGCCTCCTAGAAACGATTGATCAGGCTAAAGTATAACACAATTCTCCTGATCTCGTTAATCGCCATCGGGAGGCGGTGAAATGCAGATAATCAGCGCCTGCAGAGCTTCTAGTGCCGCAT
>DASTBI010000272.1 GCA_035712145.1 Candidatus Eisenbacteria bacterium
TGGGCCACGCCCCGTTGGACGTGTTGGATACGACCGTCGCGAACGTGGCGTCCGAGTGGGCGCTCGAGCGAAACGAGACGCCCGCGTCACCGCCGATGATGTAGTGCAGCGGCGGGCTGGCTCCGTCGTCATGGATCCAGATCCCGTGACCGTAGAACGAGTGCTGCTTGTCGATCTGCGTCGCCGCTTTCTTCAGGAACATCGAGGCAAGCCCCGACGAGAGCACGGCGCCGTCGAAGAAGCCGCGCCAGAGTCGGTCGAAGTCACCGACGGTCGTGAACATCCCGCCGTCGGGTCCGCCGATGATCGGCAGCGAGTAGATGTTGGTGCGCCAGCCACCGCCGCTGGTTTCGACGTAGCCGTTGGCAACGCGCGGTGGAAGCCGGTCGAAGCGAAAGAAGCCGGAGTCCGTCATCCCGCACGGCCGGAGCACACGCTCCTCGACGAGCGCGTGGAACGAGCATCCGGCCACCTCCTCGAGAGCGAAACCGAGCAGCACGAAGCCGCCATTCGAGTACGAGAAGCGCGTGCCCGGCTCGAACTTGGCAGGCCCGGCGACCAGCATCGGCAGATAGTCCCGCGGCCCGAGCAGCTTGAACGGCGGGATCGGCAGCTCGAAGTGGTCGGGGTCGTCGATCACATCCTCGTCGAGGTAGTCGTACACGCCGGATGTGTGAGTCAGCAGGTGGCCGATCGTCACCGCCGCCGAGACGCCCGGCAGCGGCACCGACACCAGGTCGACGAGCCGATCCTCGAGGGCGAGCTTTCCATCGTCGATCAGCGCTCCGGCGGCGAGCGCGGTCAGGAACTTGGTCCCGGATGCGATCCCGAATCGCGTGTCGACCGTGTTGCGGATCCCGGCCGAGCGATCGGCCTCCCCGAAGGCCTCGGCGAGGACTGTGGCGCGATCGATCGTCACCTGGACCGCTCCGGAAAAGGCGTGCTTCGCCGCCGTGGTGGCGACGAGCTCATCGAGATCATTTCTCATCGAATGCTCTTTCCTTCCCGTTTCTCTCGCAGGAGTCGATTGGCGCGCCGCCAGCCGACCACGGCCATGACGATCGGACCGACGAGCCCCAGCGCGACGCCGAACACCGCGAAAGCGGTCTCGGATATCGGCAGGAAAGCGATCACCAGCGGCAAGATGACCAGCGCGCTTCCGAGAACGACCATATCGCGGCCGCACCACGCGTTTGCCTCGTACCACACCTCTTCGTCAGCGAAAGTCGCGGGCACGCGCAGCCCGTAGATGGCGTTCGGCCGCACGCGGCGAAGGATCAACGGGATTGCGAGCGCGACCATGAGCGCGCCGAACGCGACAAAGACCATGACCAGCACTTGCACGGGAGACATGGAAGCAAGGTCCCACTACACGATGATGGCTGTCCAGGCCTCGGCTCGGTGCTAAGGTCCCGGGCAAGGTGCAGCCAGAGCCACTCGTCATTCAATTACAGGGAGGAAAGATGAAGACGAATCTGGTTCTCTTCGGACTGGCAGTTGGTGTGGCGAGCTTGATGGTGGGCCCACTCGTGGGAGCTCAAGAGGCAAAGACTGCCAAGTCTGCTCTGAGCAAGCCGTACACGCCGGTTCTCGGAGAAATGATCGCGTCGACCATTTCCGGGGTTCTTGCGACGTCCAGGACCTTCGACGGAGCTCTGACGGCCACCTATGACAAACAAGCGGACAAGATCGTCGTGATCCTGATGGGCTCTCAAAACAGCGTCGATGGAGCCAAGTCGACGATGGATGGTTTCCGGAAGAACGCGATGCCGGTCGTCGCGGGCGCCATTCAAAGGCAGTACGGCGTGACCCTCAACGAGGACTCGCAGCTTCTTCTCGTCTACCAGAACCGCCTGAAGGCGACCGAAGTCGTTCGCCGAGAGAACGGCCTCTACGTGGTCAAATAGGGGGACGACCCCGATCTCGGCGATCCCGTGACCGTAGAAGGAGCGCTCCTTCTCGATCTGTGACGCGGTGTTACTCAGGAGCATCGAGGCAAGTCCGGAGGAGACCACGGCGCCGTCGAAGAAGCCGCGCCAGAGTCGGTCAAAGTGGCCGACGGTCGTGAAGTCTCGCCGTCGGGGCTACCGATGATCGATAGGGAGTAGATGTTTGTGCGCCAGCCACCGTCCTCGGTTTCGACGTAGCCGTTTGCAACGCGCGGCGGAAGTCTGTCGAAGCGAAGAAGCCTGAGTCCGCCATCCCGCAGGGCCGGAGCACCCGCCCTTCGACCAGCTTATGGAACGAGCATCCGGCAACTGGAGATGCGCTTCGGTGACGGGTGAGGCTGCGGTTGGCGCGATCAGCCCGAGCGCCGAGTGGCGCTCGGTGTTGCACCAGCCCTCGATGAAGTCGAATACGGCGAGCCGCGCGGCGATTTGATTGGCGAACCGACGTCGGGCACCGGCTCGGCAGGGCTGCGGCATCCCGGTGTCCCTGTCGCCGTCGCGCCCCCTTGCGGGCGGCAGCCACTCCGATGGGTTCACGCTCGACGTGTGGTGAGCCATCGGCTCACCGGGGGAATCATCTTTGTTCTTGACTGTTGGTACCGCCGCAGTAGCCTTCGCGGTGGCTCGAGATTCCAAAGCACGTACGGCCGACTCCCGCAGCGTGCCACCCCAATCTTGGACCCCGAGCATTTGTTATAGGCCCCACCCCCGATGTGGGCCGTAGATGGTTACGTTTATCCAGACGATGTGACCATCGCGTGGATTTGATCCTGCGCCGTACCGAATCCATGAAATGCAATGGGCCTTCATTCGACTTCCGAGCACCTCGTGATCTCGTAGGCGCGAGCCCGCGAGTCTTCCTGTCGCGATGTTCGGTCGTCGCCCCGTTTGCGTTCTGAATGTGTGCGGGTTGGTGAGCGGAGCCATATTCCTCGCGATGGCTCGATGTTACCGGTCATGAATCGACCGTTGGGAGGTTCGCCGTGTCGCGTGCCATTGGTATTCACATCGGATTGAACGCCGTCGACCGGCGCTCCTACGAGGGCTGGGCCGGGGAACTGAACGCCTGCGAGAACGACGCGCGGGACATGGCGGCAATCGGTATGTCTCAGAAGATGCGCTCACGGACGTTGCTGACGAAGCGTGCGACTCGCCGTGCGGTCCTGACCGCGCTGACCACCGCGGCCCGCTCTCTCAAGAAGGGTGATTACTGCCTCGTCACCTACTCCGGCCACGGCGGCCAGCTGCCCGATCGCAATCACGACGAGCCAGATGCCTACGACGAGACGTGGTGCCTCTACGACGGTGAAATCAGCGACGACCAGCTGGATCAGGCTTGGGCCAAGTTCCGAAGTGGCGTGAGGATCTTGGTGCTCTCGGACAGCTGCCACAGCGGAACGGTGACCCGGGCCGCGTTCATGTCGGCCTTGCGTGCAGCTTCACCCGGGCGTGGACTCGGCTCGCATGAGAATGGCAACGCGCCGCGCTCGCGCGCCATGCCGATGGCCGTGGCGATGCGAGTCTATCGAGCTCACCAGCGCGAGTACGACCGGATCCAGAAGTCGGTGGATCCCCGTGCTCGCGATCGGGTCAAGGCGAGCGTGCTGCTGATCTCGGGCTGCCAGGACAACCAGGAGTCCCTCGACGGCGACGTCAACGGGCTCTTCACCGAGAACCTGCTGCGGGTCTGGAAACAAGGTCGTTTCCGTGGCGACTATCGACGCTTTCATCGCGAGATCGCGCGTCGCATGCCGCCGACCCAGTCGCCCAACTACTACATGATCGGCGCTACGAATGGCCGGTTCGAGAATCAGCGCCCCTTCCAGGTTCAATGATCGCTTTGCACACGATCCTGTCGCGATCGCAGTTCTGAAATTGCGTTTGCGCCGGACGGTCAATTCCCGTCCGGCAGGAGGTCGACATGCCGGCGCCGTTCATTCAGCTCACGCTGTCTCAATTCGCAAGTCTGCTCGAGCGGTTCGCATTTGGCTCGCGTCGAATCGATGCGGTGCATCTTCATCACACCTGGAAGCCCGACCACGCGACCTACCGCGGACGAGACACGATCGCCAACATGGCCCGTGTGCACGTGGAGCAGAACCATTGGAGTGACATCGCTCAGCATCTGAGCATCGGCCCGAACGGCGAGCTGTGGACGGGGCGCGATTGGAACCGAGCGCCGGCCAGTGCCTCCGGCTTCAACGGCAACGCACAAGTCGGTCCGTTCATGATCGAGATGATCGGGAACTTCGACGTGGGCCACGATCGACTCCAGGGAAATCAGCTCGAGGCGGTGATCGAGGTCATCGCGCGTCTCCAGGAACGATTCAAGCTGGCCCCGGACACGCTCCGATTCCATCGCACCATGTCGACCAAGACCTGCCCCGGCACGTCGGTGGACTACGCGTCGCTCCTCGACCAAGTCTTGGCCCGGCGCGCGACCCTCGATCGAGAGCCGGTGGCACGAAGCCTGACCGACGAAGAGGCGGGCCCGTTCGGCGAGGAGGCGTTGAAGATCGCAGAGTTCCTCGAAGCTTGTCATCGCGCGCGGTCCGCCGCGCGCGATCCCGATGGGGCCGAGTGTCCCGAAGAGAGCATGACGGCGGACGAGGTGGCCCGAATGGTCGGCGATACCGCGAGGCTCGAGGTCGCTCCAAGAGCCGGCCGCGCCGCGAGGCGCGGGGTCGCAGACCGCCTGACTCCCGACGTCTTGAACGGCTTGAGGCCCCACGTCATCAACCTCGTCCAGGGTCGGTTCGCGCCTGGAGGCCTCTATTCGAGCGCTCCGGGAGACGTGGATGCCGTCTTCGGCGAGCACCTCCCCATGGCCATGGCGGAGGCGAAGCAGCAAGGCAAGAAGCTGCAGCTGATGTTCTACGCCCACGGCGGGTTGGTGAATGAAGCAGGCGGTCTGTGGATGGCCCACCGCCTGATTCCGTGGTGGAAGAAGAACAACATCTATCCCATCTACTTCGTCTGGGAGACCGGGCTGTGGGAGACCCTGGGCCAGATCCTGCTGCGGGGCCGACGCGAGCTAGCGCGCGCGGTGCCGCGCGATGTGTTCGACTACACCACCGACCCACTGCTGGAGCGTGTGGCTCGCGCTCTGCGCGGCGAGCTGATCTGGTCGGGCATGAAGCGCAGCGCCGAGCGTGCCGCGGCGGCCGACGGTGGTTCGCGCTACGTGGCGGAGAAGCTCAAAGCGTTTCTTGACCAGCAAGGAGCCAGCGCGCCACCGCTCCACGCCGTCGGGCACAGCGCAGGGTCGATCTTCCACGCCCACTTCGTTCCGGCCGCGCTGGAGGTTGGGGTCCCATCGTTCAGGACCATGAGCTTCCTGGCACCGGCCATTCGTGTCGACACATTCCTGTCTCGGCTGGCTGAGCCCTTCATCAAGTCGAAGATCGAACGCCTCGACATCTTCACCATGGCCAAGGACTGGGAGAAGGCGGACAACTGCGTTGGGCTCTACCGGAAGTCGCTGCTCTATCTGATCTACGCGGCGCTCGAGGCCGAGCCCACGACACCGATCCTCGGCCTCGAGATCGCGCTGCGTGAGAATCCCGACCTGCGTGCCCTGTTCGGCCTCGCGGGAACCCCGAATCCGCGGGGCGAGGTGATCTGGTCGAAGACCCGCGAGACCACCGGGACGCGGGCCAGCCGATCGGCATCCCATGGCGGATTCGACAACGATCCACCGACCATGTGCAGCGTGGCCGCTCGAATCCTCGGGCTCGGCGACACGGTGAGCCTCGCACCGTTCCCGGCAGACGCCGCTGCCGATCGCGGCATCCTGGACTGGAGCTCCTCGATCGAGTGGCCCGAGGATCTCGAGTTCCTCGCCCAGCCCGAAGGAAGCAACGGGACCGGCGGCGCGCTGCGTCCCGCGGACCGCTTGTCAGCAGGATCGGGCGCCCTCGCCGGCCTTGGCTCTCCTCAGCCCGAAGGGATCGCGGATCTCGGCAGTGGCAGGAAGAAGGCGCTCTGCGTCGGAATCAACGTCTATCTCTCCGCTCCGCTCAACGGTTGTGTGAAGGACGCGCAGGACTGGGGGAAGGGTCTCCGGGAGATGGGCTTCGATGTAGACGAGCTGCTCGATCACGAAGCCACGCACGACGCGATCATCGCCGGCCTCGAGAAGCTCGTGGAGGGAAGCAAAGCCGGCGACGTGCTGGCCTTCCAGTACTCGGGCCATGGCACGCAGCTCCCCGACGAGGACGGTGACGAGCGCGATGACCAGAAGGACGAGGCGCTGTGCCCGGTCGACTACGAAAGCGGCGCGTTCGTCATCGACGACGAGCTCGAGCGGCTCTTCCGCAGGATTCCCGAAGGCGTCCTGCTGACCTGCTTCATGGATTGCTGCCACTCGGGTACCAACACGCGACTCGCGATCGGGCGTCCGTCAGCGGGACTTGATGGAGTCACGCACGTCATCAAGCGCCGATTCATGCCCGCGACGCCTGAGATGATCCGTGCTCACCAAGCGTATCGATCGGCGCGGGGGCAGACCCGGACGTTGCGGACCAGCGAGAGCAGCGAGGTTCGGCGCGTCGTGGTGTTCGCCGCCTGCAAGTCTCACGAGAGCGCCTACGAGACCGACGGCCAGGGCGACTTCACTGGCTATGCGGTTCCGCGGCTTGGCCAATCCGCGGGTCGGTTGTCCAACGAGGACTTTCAACGCGATCTGATCCAAGCATTCGGCGAAGCGCCACGGCAGCACCCGGAGATCGATTGCAGCCTGTCGATTCGATCCCGGATCTTGCTCTCGGCCATCGCCCCGAGTGCGGCGGCGTTGGAGGAGCGTGTTCCGGCCGGAATGCCTCAGAACTTCCGGCCGGAGTTCGATAAGAAAGAGGTCAAGAGGTTCACCAAGAAGCACCTGGGAACCAAGGGCTGATGGCGTCACGAGCCGAGGAATCCACGCCGAGCACGTCAGAATCGGCCAAGGCGACCGCACAGTCACGCTCGGGTGAGCCTCCGGCGGGCGAGAAACAACGTGGCCAAGACGGCACCTCCGGTGCGTTCACCATCGGTCCCGCGGTGATACGAGCGGTCACCGGTCAGCCGTACGAGCGCGACGGCACCGACGTCCTCTATCGGCCGCTTCGGATCTACACGGTCGATCCTTCGTTGGGCCGCAAGGACGGCGCCGTGGCGACGGTCAACGTTCCATACGAGCCATTGGAGCCCGGGCCCGCGGGAGCGGTCTTCGAGGTCGACAACAAGGACGGCCATCGAGGAGAAGAGTACCGGCGAGTAGACCTCGATGATCCTCGCGTTCTCATCGAAGATGGCCTGCGGCCGTCACCTTCCGACCCGCGATTCCACCAGCAGATGGTCTACGCCGTCTGCAGCCTGGTGTACGCAGCCTTCCGCACTGCACTCGGTCGTCACGTCGCTTGGGGGTTTCCGGTTCAACAAGGACGCTCCCGACTGCTCGTCCGTCCTCACGCGCTCGACGAGTTGAATGCGTATTACGACCACGATCGGGGCGAGCTCTGCTTCGGCTACGCAAAGGCCAAAGAGACCAACGGCACCACGACGCGCGGCTACGTGTTCACTTGTCTTTCTCACGACGTGATCGCTCACGAGGTCACCCATGCGCTGATCGCGGGAGTCCGTTCTCACTTTAACATCGCCTCGGGGAGGGACGCGGCCGCGCTCCATGAAGCCCTGGCCGACTTGATCGCGATCTTCCAGCATTTCAGCTACAAAGAAGTCGTCCGCGGCGTCATTCGAAGCTCCGGCGGACGTCTGGATATGGGCGGGCTGCTGACGGATGTCGCGCCCCAAGTCGGACAGGCCTACGGTCAGAGCGCCCTGCGCTCGGGCATCGACAGCGACCCGGAGCATCCACGCCAATACAAGGAGGGAGCCGAGGAGCACGAGACTGGCGCGGTGCTCGCATCGGCGGTGATCGAGGCCTTCACGGCCATCTACAAGCGCAAGAGCGCCCGCTTCTTCCGTCTCGCCACGCAAGGAACCGGCGTCTTGCCACCCGGGCAGATCCCGCACGATCTCGAGGACGTTCTCGCCGACCAGGCCAGCAAGCTTGCGGATCAGTTCCAGAGGATCCTGATTCGGGCGCTCGATTATTGCCCGCCCGTCGATCCCGAGCTGGGGAATTACCTCCGCGGCCTGATCACCGCGGACTACGACCTGGTGCCCGACGATCCCTGGGGCTACCGCGAGGTCATGATCGCGGCGTTCGCGCGGCGTGGGATCTATCCACGCAACGTCCCGACTCTTTCCGAAGACGCCATCCTCTGGAAGCCTCCGATTCGTGCGGTGGGAGCCATCGCCGATCTCTCCTTCGCCAAGCTTCAGTTCGATGGCGACCCGGGCCGCCCCGCGGGAAAGGCGGAGCTCGAGCGGCAGGCTGCGGTCCTTGGCAGACTCGTCAGCCAGCCCGATCTGCTCGATGTCTTCGGTCTGGCTCGCGAGGGGGACGCACGGCTCCGGGGAGATCGCGTCGAACTGCCGCAGGTGGAGTCGATTCGCAGTTCGCGACGGGTCGGACCCGATGGACAAGTGGTGTTCGATTTGATCGGGGAGGTGACCCAGCTGCGTCACGCGCGGATGCCGAACGGAGAACTGTTCGCCTTCTATGGAGGGGCCACCATCATCATCGGACCGCGCGGCGAGGTGCGTTTCGTCATCAACAAGAACGTCGCCAGCGACTCACGACTCGAGCGTGAGACGAAGAACAGAGCCAGCGGCCTCCTTCCATCGATGCGCTGCTCACTCTACAAGCGG
>DASTBI010000273.1 GCA_035712145.1 Candidatus Eisenbacteria bacterium
CTGCGAGCCCGCCCGCTCAACGATGATTGCCGAGATGGGGATTTGTGCAAATGAGTGAGCTGCTCCCGCCCGGAGAAAACGTTAGAGCCGTTCCGGGAAGTTTGAATCCCGGATCAGCGGCTTGAGGCGACCCTTCGCAGCATCAGGCGGATCATGGCGAGCCGGATGAAGGCGGCGGCCTTGCGGGCGTGGCGCTCGTAGTCGCGGGCGAGCCGCCGACACCGGCTGATCCATGCGAGCGTTCGCTCAACGATCCAGCGTTTCGGCAGCACGACGAAACGGTGCCGGTCGCAGCGCCTGATGATCTCCAGTTCCCATTTCCCGGTCCTCGCGACGGCGGCCTCCATCTTGCGGCCCTGGTAGCCTGCATCGCCGATGATGCGCTCGAGGAATGGGAAGCTGCGCCGCGCCTCCCGCAGCAGCGCTTCCGCCCCGTCCCGGTCCTGCACATTCGCCGGGTGGACCACGACCCCGAGGAGGAGCCCCAGGGTGTCGGTCAACACGTGGCGCTTGCGACCGAGCACCTTCTTGCCAGCGTCATAGCCGGACGGGTCGAGCGAAGCCCCCCTTTAACGGCTCCCCGCGCGGTCTGGCTGTCGATGATGGCCGTCGTCGGGCTCGCCTCCCGGCCCGCCTGCTCCCGGACCTCCACATAGAGCGCGTGGTGGATGCGCTCCAGCGTGCCGTCCCAATCCCACAGGTCGAGGTAGTCCCAGACCGTGCTGCGGGGCGGCAGGTCCGTCGGCAGCGCCGTCCATTGGCAGCCAGTCCACAGAACGTAGAAGATGGCGTTGAGGACCTCGCGCAGGTTCACCGAGCGCGGACGGCCCCCGCGCTTGGCGGGCGGGATGAGAGGCGCGACCAGCGCCCATTCGGCATCGGTGAGGTCGCTCGGGTAGCGCAGGCCGCGCCGGTCACACGCCGTGCGATGGTCCGGGTTCCACATCGGGCACCTCCGCGAATCAGGGATGGTGCCGAGCAGGGAATCACAAGCGATTCCAACGACTCAATTTCTTTCCGGAGCGGCTCTTAGCCCGATGCTAAATGAGTCGAGTATGAGTGACTGGGGTGGAGTGGCGCCATGCCTGGAGGGCCTTCGCCGGACGTGGACGCTCCTCGTCGGGCCGCCTCTCGTGTTGCA
>DASTBI010000274.1 GCA_035712145.1 Candidatus Eisenbacteria bacterium
CATCGGTGTGGGTTTGGATCGGACCGTGTCCTGCCCTGCGTACGGTGGTAGGCCGCTTCGGCCAGATCCTTCTATGGAAAGGAGAAGCTTCATGAAGCGATGGATCGGCTTCCTGGCTCTCGCGTTCATGCTTGCCGCTTCCGTGGCGGCCGCTCAGCCCACCCACCCGAACATCGGGCTCGGATTCCACAGGGTGGCGGCGCCCATCGGGGTGCGGTGGTGGTTGTCCGGTCAGAAGATCGCCATCGACTTTGGTATCGGCTTCGGCTCCGAGGAGGATGTGGTCAGTGACGAAGACCTCTCCTTCTCGGCATTCGACATCGGGCTCCCGATCATGCTGAAGAGCTGGGATCGCGTGCATTTCATGGTCCGGCCCGGAATCCTCTACGAGAGCCAGGAAGTCGTCACCGACGGGCCACCTCCGCCGATCGATACCGACAACGTCACCACGCTCTCGATCCTGGGTGAGCTGGAGGTCGAGGTCTTCCTCGCCGACAACGTCAGCTTCTCGGCGGCCCATGGTCTCGGGATCATCAACACCGACTTCCCCGGAGGAGGAAGCGAGACCAGCTTCGGCACCATCGGGTCGAACTTCACCAACATCGGCTTCCACGTCTACCTGTTCGGAGGCCAGTAGATCCGCACCGGGCGGTCGCGAAGCATGCATTCGCGGCCGCCTCTCTGCGCACGTCAGCGCCCGCCCAGGCCTGCCGGCCGGGCGGGCGTTGACGGTTTCTACATCCCGGTGAGCGCGTCGAGATCCTCGCGCGGGACGGGGAGGCCGGTTCTCGGAGATGCCACCAGGCTGATGAGTCGCTCGTAGCTCTGGTCGTCAGGCTCGAGAATCCTCGCGCGCTGAAAGGCTTCCAGCGCGGCGGGTCCGCGGCCGAGCTCGAGCAGGATGGCGCCGAGCAGCGCCCATCGACGGGGATGGGATGGACCGGTCTTGACCAGGTAGCTCGCTTCCTGGAGCGCCGCATCGAGCAGCCCGAGCCGCACCAGGCTGTTGATCCATGCCAGACGAAACGAGACCACGTCCGGACGGATCTCTCTCGCGCGCTCGAACGCCGCGGCGGCGGCATCGATCCGTCCCGTGGCCGCATAGACGCGGCCTGCCCAGTAGTGGGCGCGAGGGTTGCCGGGATTGGCGGCGATCGAGCGATCGAGCCAGCGCTCCGCCTCCGGGTAGTTCGCCTGGCGAAAGTGCCAGCAACCCAGCGTCGATTCCGTTCGCCCTCCCCCGAGAGGCAGGCTGGCGAACCGGGCCAGCCCCCGCTCGACCGACGCATTCAGCACGATCCAAGGCGTGCTGTGGAAGAAGGAGACGGCGAGGGCGAGTGCCAAGGCCGCGTGACGGTAGCGCGGTGTGCGCACTTGCTCGAGCAAGAGGAACAGCCCGGCGACGATGAAGACGAACCCCGTGGGCGCCAAGAGATCCCAGTTCCTCGCATAGCCGAGATTCGAGTCCCCCGCGACCAGGCTGACCAGCACATAGGATCCGGCCAGCGTCGTCAGGAAGATCCGAACCGCCGGCTGTCCTCGCGACCAGCGCAATCTGGTCAGGCCGGCAAGGATCAGCACCAGTCCCAGAGGCCCGACGAGCAGCTGCTCGTTGAGCACGTCGAGCGCGTGCTTGGCGCTGGCGATGTACCCTGGCGCGTCGCTCTCCGGCGTCGCGATCCGGCCCACGGTCGCGAGCAGCGTCTTCGGCAGGTCGTACCCGGTCCCGAGCTGCGACAGCAGGATGACCACCATGCCGACCAACAGCCCGCCCGCCAGCAGATCGGCCCAGAAGCTTCGTTCGTGGCGGCGCCGGAACGCGATCGCGATCACGAAAGCCAGGGAAGGGAGCAGCGCCGCCGCCGACAGGTGGACGCACATCGCGATCAGGCAGGAGAGGATCACCGACAGCAGAGGCCCTCGTCCGTTGAGATAGGACAAGGCGCACCACACGTAGTAGGCCATGGCCAGCACCAGCAAGGCGTAGTTCTCGACATAGCCGAAGAACAGCTGCGCGTAGCCCTGGCCGACCAGCACCAGCAACGGCAGATTGGTCGCGGGGATTTCCGCCTCGGACGTTCGAGCCGCTTGGTGGAGCTGACGGGCGATCGCATCGGCGATCACCACGAAGAATGCTCCCGCGACCGCGCTGCCGAGCGCGATGGCTTGCCAGGCGACGTCGCGCTCCAGCAGTCCACCGCCGCGGAACCACGGCGCGGCCCAGGAGGTCCAGATCTGCTGGATGAACATCGCGAGCGGCTCGAGCGGATGCAGCGCCTGAGGCTCGACGATGTTGGTGGAGAGAACCAGGCCGTCCCCGAGCAGCAGATGCCGCGCGCGGAAGTGCCAGAAGACGAGCAAAGCGGAGGCGAAGAGAATGGGAGGACGGAGGACCGTCGAGCGCGGAGCGCGTGTCAGCCGCTCCAACGCCGCGGCGAATCTCCAGCTGCCTGCCGCGACCGCCCTCCGGATCGAGATCCAGGCGAGCACCAGCAACCCGAGTGCAACGAACCCGATCCACGGCGGGAAGAATGCGTAGGCATGAGCCCCCCACAGGCTCGAGACCAGCCAGCGCGAGCCTGCAGCCTCGATCGCCACGAGGCCGATCGTGGCCGCGGCGAGAAGGCGGAGGTGGTGCTCGTCCGCACCGGCGCGCCGGCCCCCTCGCACGACCTGGGGCTGGACGGGCGGGGACGACTCCGCGGGAACGACCCGGAGCCGGCGCTCAGCCAAAGGACCGGGCGGCGCCAACCCTTCGTCGCATGCGCCTCATCCCGGTCGGAGAAACGCGAACGGCCATCGATGGACTTCTCTGGAGCTGCGGCCGCAATGAGGCCGCTCGAGCCCGGCGCTCGAGCTTCTCAGGCGCGAGTCTTCCTGCTGCCCAGGCAGCGGCGGCCAGCAGCATCGCGGCTGCCGCCGGGATGTTCCAGGCAGACCGCTCCGCGCCAGCCGCCGGCGCGCGGGCAGCGAGGTGGAATCGCGAAAGGGGGACCCAACGTTTCCTCGATCCCGCCTGGCCTGATGAAGCGAGACGCATCAAGAGCCTCCGGTACAGCGGCAGCGGAGTTCCTTCGTCGAGCCATTTACGCAGAGTCACGCGCGAGCGTGACGAGTGACTCGACGAGCGAGGTCGAACGCCCCACGAATGCCGAGCGCGTGCCGGGGAGCGGCGACAAGCGTCGTCAAAAGAGCAACGAGCGCCCGATGTTGGAATCGGACAAGAACGCTCGCCCTGGGTTCCATGCTCACAGCCCGAGGTAGTAGCTGAGCTTCACCATGAACACGTTGTCGGCTTCCGCCTCCATCAAGGCGTGCGCCTGCCGGCCGAAATCGAATTCGCCCAGCTCGTCGTTGTCGTCACGCGTCTGCGTCCAGACCAGGAAGAGCGCGGAGCCGGGGCGATACTCCCACCGCAGGACCGCATTCCCTCGCAGTGAGGCGAAGTCGAAGCTCGGGTCGCGGGAGTAGGCGTAGGGGTCGAACGAATACGTTCCGGGCTCGGCCAGAGACTTGAACCGGGTGAACCGGGCGCTCGAGAAGAAAGGCTGGACGTAGGTCTGGAGGCTGAGGTCGGGGGTGAAGGTCCAGTTGAGCCGGACATCGAGCCCGAGCGTCGTCTGGTCCAGCTCGGAGAACACGTAGCGCCGTCCGTAGGTGGAGGTCGCGCCCGGGTCCACGACGGTGTCGACGTACTGTGCGTCCTGATGGTTCATCTCCACCCAGGGGCCGGTGGACAGGAACAGGTTCGACTTCGGCTTCCACTCGATGTAGAAGCCCCCAGACTTCACGGAGCTGCCGGCCTCGTTCCAGTCGAGATTCACCCACGGCGACAGGAACAGCTTCTTGTAGCTGTCCGAGTTGAACCCGGCATTCACGTAGATGCTGCGCGGCGATTCCATCGTCGGGCCGCCGCGCGTGGCGCGCGGATCGGTGGCGCTCGGAGAGAATCCGGCGTTCCACCAGTTGTTCCAGTTGTTGTTGTAGGTGACGTTGCCTCCGATCGTGGCGCCGGCGCTGGTCATGTCGCCGTCGACGTTGAAGCTGCTGCTGACGGCGCTCCAGACGTTGGCGGAGCGCTTGATGCGTCCTTCCTGGGTCCACTGGTAACCGAGCATCTGATGGCCGTTGAGGACGTCGGAGCGCGACTGGATGCCGAGGTCGTTGACCTCGAAGCCGGGCGAGATGAATCCCACCCCGGTGTTGGACATCACGGCGCCGCTCTGCTTGTTGAGCCAGAGGCGGCCTCCCCAGCCCGACAGATCGGTGGCATCGGGATCGACCGAGACGTTCTCCGCATCGGGGCGCTGGAAGTAGTGCCGCGAGCTCTGCTGGACCGCCCGCATCCGCAACGGAGTGCCTCGAACGTTGGATCCGGCGCCCCATCCGCTCAGCGCCCAGGTTTGTTTCTTGTCGAGGAAGTACCAGCCGTCCAACCCTCCGAACAGCGAGGTCTGATTGAGCTGGTTCTCGAGCAGGGGGTCCTCGAACTTCCGGGCCACGGTGGTGGCGATGAGGCCAAGGCCGGCTCGCCGGTCCGAGAACTCCTTCAGCCCGCGAGTCACCTGGTAGTAGGTGAGGGGCTCGACCTGGCTCTGCCACAGGTTTCCGTTGGTCGACAGATCCGCCATCGCCCGACCGGTGATCGACTGCAGGGTTCCAAAGTTGGTGGTCGGCGTGATCTTTCCGGTGAGCTTGGCCGCGCCGAGAATGGTGGTGGCGATCGGCACGTCGGCAAAGTCGACGTTGGGAGGGAGGGCTCCCTGCGGCGTGCGGCCGATGCGGCGGGAGTAGAAGAAGCGCGGCTCGGGCCAGTTGAAATCCCAGTAGCTGTTGGATCCCTCACGGCCGAACCGGAAGATGTTGGCGCCTTCCACGAAGTAAGGGCGCTTCTCTTCGAAGGTGGCCTCGACGTCCGATAGATTGACGATCGCGGGGTCCACCTCGACCTGTCCGAAGTCGGGGTTCACGGTGGCGTTGAGCGTCAGTCGCGGACCGACGGCCGAGCGCAGGTCCAGTCCGTAGCGCGCCGTGGTCCGTGAGCCGTCGTTGAACGGATCGCCCGGGTCGTGGCGCAGGTGTTCGGACTTCGCCGTGGTGTAAGGCGAGAGCTCCACCGACCAGGACGAGCGGATGTCCTTGAGGCCCACGAGGTCGGGGAACCGCGACACGAAGCCGGACTCGCCACGCGGCGTGTAGGCCACCAGCGATTCCTCACCGTAACGCAGGATCACGCGCTTGAAGTTGATTCCCCACACCGGCTCGTCGTCCGACTGGAAACGGAGCTGCGAGAGCGGAATCCGCAGCTCACATGACCAGCCCAGGGAGTCGCGATGCGCGCGCCCTTCCCACACCGCGTCCCAGGTCAGGTCCTGGGCGCCGTCGTTGTACATCAGGCCGTCGAGGCGCAGACCCGCGGCGTTCACCACGAACAGGTAGCCGCTCCGCTTGTCGTGATAGGGATCGATGTACACGGTGATGCGGTCGGCGGGGAGGGAGCTGTCGCGCCGGCCGAGATTGGCCTGGATCGACTCCGGGTGGGCGTCGTAGAGCCGGGCGCCGATGTAGATCGCCGAGGCGTCGTACAGGACGCGGAAGTCCGATTTCATGGTCGCGGCCTCGCCCTGCTTGGGAGTCTGCTGATAGAACTCGGTCACCGGAGAGGCCGCGGCCCAGGCGGGCTCGTCCAGAATGCCGTCGCAGCGCATGTCGCGCGCGGGCGCGGCGCTGATCGGCGGATGAGGTGGAGCGGCCGGCGATGCGGCTCGCGCCGCGGGGGGAAAGGCGAGCAGTGCAAACAGGCACATGAATCGGGCAGTCATGGAGGCCTCCGTCCATCATCCGAGCGACGTGAACTTGGACGGAGGGTTGAGCGCGGAGGTTGGGATCGCGCCGGCGTTCTGGGCGGCTGGAACTCACGAGAGAGACGAACGCCGGTTTTCGAGGGACGGAACGCGGGGAATGGAACGAGGCCCGAGCGATGGCTCGGGCCTCGTGATCGGCCGTGGCGGCTAGGACCAGCGCTCGTCGGCGGTGGGACCGTAGATGCTCGGCAGCTTTCCACCGGCCAGACGCAGGTACACGCTGAGCTGGCCGCGGTGGTGAATCGTATCGTTGAGGAAGAACCACAGGGCTTCCCCCTTCCGCATCTCGCCCATCTTCCCCGGGCCCGTCGGCATCGGGAGCGTCCTCTGCAGCTCCTGGTCGTCCAGATCCTGGAGCTTCGACATCGTGGCCTGGTGCTCGCGCTCGAAGGCCGCGAGCATTTCGTTCCAGGTCGCGGGCGGTCCGGGGAACGCTCCTGGCCGAAGGTCGCCGGCCAGGACGGCCACGACCACCATCTGGTTCAGCACCAGCATCCACGCCAGCTCACGGGCGTTCTTCATCTTCTCCGACGGCTTGAGCTCGGCCTTGTCCGCGGGATACGCGCGCAGCACCTTGAGCGTCGTCTGATACTCACGATCGAAGGCCGCGACGAA
>DASTBI010000275.1 GCA_035712145.1 Candidatus Eisenbacteria bacterium
CCAGGAGAACCGATATCTCGGACACGAGCGCTCCGCAATCGTCGCAGCGGCCTCACGTGATAGAGGTGTCCGCGGGCTCCAAGACCCGCAGGGAAATGCGGCGACAGCGTAAGCAAGATGGTCGTTCGTCGTCCAATCGGCCTTCCGGCGGGCTTCGCTCCTCATCGGGCGCCTGAAGTGCCGACGCGCTGAGGGCGCCGAGCTGAACGGGCCTACTGCCCTTGCTCGAATACCGCTTTCAGTTTTCCTCTACGGATGGCGCGCACGAAAGCTGCATGATCCTTCTCGTTCTGATCGGCATAGGCCTTCGCGAAGAGCGCAATGGCCTGGTCCAGGGCGTCGCTCTTGCCCATGTAGCCCGCCAGCAGGGCGGAGTTGCCCGAACGGGCGTGGGAGAGCGCAAGCGCCTTCCCGCACCAGCTAGCAAAGTGGTCCATCTCGACCCGTCCAAAGGTGTCGACCAAGGGGCTGATCTTGATGTCCCGCAACTGACGCAGGAAGTAGTGGTGTTCCGTGGAGCTGCTCCAGCCGAGGAACACGTCGCTGGACGGCTGCATGAGCCGGTAACCGTTGACGACGCGCTGCCCATGATTCAAGAACCGGCTCTTGCCCGCGTAGGGCTCCAGGACGGAAGCACGCGCCTCCTTCACCTGCAGCAACAAGGAATCCCCCTGGCTCGCCATGAGCAGGAACACCCAGCACCGTGTGCCGACACTTCCAATCCCGACGACCTTGATGGCCACGTCGCGCAGCTCGTAGCGGTCGAACAACGCCTGATGCGCGGAGTGGAGCGTGCTGCGATATGCGGCGACGGCGTCTCGATGCAATTTGCGGACGACTCCAGGCGGGGCGTCCTCGTGATGGAAGATCGTCGGCAGGTGGTCCTTGATGAGGGGTTTTCCGGCGTTGTCTTCCACGAGCTTCGGGAAGATCTCATCGGTCCGGCTCCTGGCCGCTTCCCGCTCGATGCGCTTCTTCACCCGCTTGCGGGTGTCCACAGGCAGCTCGGCCAACAGATCCTCGGCCTTCATCGCCTGGTACCAGAGCTCGAGCGTCCGCAACTGGCTGAACTCGAGCATCGACTCTCGATAGCTGCGGACGCAGCCGAGGGTGGCATCCATTGCGACCGATTCGCCGAGGTTGTTGTCGCGACACGCCACCACGACGCTCGTGGCGAGCCGCTTCAGGTCCCACTCCCACGGCGCCGGAAGTGTTTCGTCGAGATCGTTGATCGAGAAGATGACGCGGCGCTCGGGCGTGGCGAATCCGCCGAAGTTGCACAGGTGGGCGTCTCCGCAGCACTGGACTCGAATTCCGGAGACGGATGTGGTGGCGAGGTCGGATGCCATCGTCGAGGCCGCGCCGCGATAGAACGTGAAGGGAGAGCGGACCATCCGCCCGTGACGCAGCGGAAGGAGGTCAGGTAGGCGTCCGCGCTCAGCGGCCAGAACCAGCTCGACTGCGTCTCGCCGATCGCCGGAGGCCCTCCAGAGCGCATGAGAATGGCGAGGGCATTCCTCCCGCAGCGCCTTCCCCTGGCGGTAATGCTCCTCTGGCGAGAGCAGGCCGTTTCGAACGGCCCCCATTGCCCGCCTTTGCCTCGTTTTCGAAGGCATGGACTCACCCCTCACGTGAACGGCCAGCGTGAGCCGGGGGAAATGCGGCTGTCATGGTAGCGAATGCAGTCCGTGGACGGCCAGCGAGCCTGGCACTAGCATAGCCGCCATGGCCCTGCTTTCGGCCGCAGGGCGGAGAGCCCCAGATGAGCTCGGTGACCGTCGAACAACGTGAGCGCCTGCTCACCATGCAGTATGCGACCTCGCGTGTCCTCGCCGAGGCCGCCACCATCGATGAAGGCATCCCGCGCATTCTGGA
>DASTBI010000276.1 GCA_035712145.1 Candidatus Eisenbacteria bacterium
CATGCGCGTTAACTTTGGTTCTTGACATCAGCGACGAAGTAGCGGAATCTAGGGTTATGAAGATCCTGGAACTGCTCGGATCGCAGTGGCAGTACCTTCTTTCCATGTTGCCAGCAGGGTTTGACCTGGAGGCGACAGCTCGGCAAACAGGTGCCTTGGTGCGCAAGAGGGTGATTCGGGAGGCAGAGACCCTGTTGTGGTTGGCCTTGGCTTATAGCTGCGGTGGTTTGTCGTTGCGCCAGACGAGCAGTTGGGCCGAGGCTCAGGGCATCGCGAAGCTGTCTCAAGTGGCTGTAATGAAACGTCTGCGAGGTGTTTCCACTTGGCTTGGCCTGCTGCTAGGAGCCAAACTCGCAGAGAGGTCAGGCTTTGCAGGTCTTGAGGAGTTTGGTCTTCGTCTGCGCTTGGTCGACGCCACGACGGTATCGGCTCCGGGCAGTCGGGGCACGGACTGGCGAATCCATCTGGGGTTTCATTTAGGGGATCAAAGTATTGATTCTGTGGAGTTGACGGGGCCCGAAGGCGGAGAGAGTCTGAAGCGTTTTCGTATCGGTGATCGGGACTTGCTCATCGCTGACGCCGGCTATGGCCATCGTGCCGGTTTAGAGTCAGTCCATCAAGCAGGTGGGCTGTTTATTGTTCGGATGAACTGGCAGAACCTTCCGCTTCAGAGCGTCAATGGAGAGCCTTTTGATCTGATGGGAGCCTTGAGACAGGTTCCAGATACCCAAGCGGTGGAGTTTAGGCTTCAGACCGCCCCGACTCGCAAACTCTCTGCCGTACCGGTGCGCTTGGTGGTGCTACGAAAGAGTGCGGTGGCCACTGAGCAGGCTCAGAAAAGAGCACGCCAGGATGCCCAGAAGAAGGGGCGTAAGGTGGACCCCAGGACGTTGGAGGCCGCTGGCTACATCCTGCTGCTGAGCTCAGTGCCGGCCGAGCAACTCAGTGCCAGTCAAATCCTGGAGTTTTACCGGTTCCGCTGGCAGGTGGAACTGGCCTTCAAACGGATGAAGAGTCTTATGCAGCTGGGGGATCTCCCGGTCCGAGACCCTGATTTAGCTCGCACCTATCTGTACGCCAAACTCTTGGCAGCTCTGCTGGTGGAAGACCTTACCAGGAACTTCCTGTCAGTTTCCCCCTGGGGCTTCCGACTCGAAACAGTGTCCCAGCCTGTGGCGAATTCAGGCTGTCCTCTATAAAGCATTGGTGCTCACC
>DASTBI010000277.1 GCA_035712145.1 Candidatus Eisenbacteria bacterium
ATCCCGGGAGCGACCACTCTCGATTGCCTCGAGCGACTTCGTGGACTGGCCCGCCGCAAGCCCGACATCCTGCGTCGCTGGTGATCCTGGCGAGCGAGCCGGTTGTGTCGGCGTAGAACAACTCGCAGCCACAAGACAGACTGAACCGCGCCGGGATTCCCGGAGGCTCCATTCCTTGAGAGGATGGGGTCATGCCACGAGCCAGCAGGTTTTCCCCGGAGGTCCAGGACCGTGCGGTGCGGATGGTCCTGGAGCGTGAAGGCGAACACGGATCGAAGTGGGCAGCGATCAAGTCGATCGCGGAGAAGATCGGCTGCACGGCCGAGACGCTGCGCCGCTGGGTGGCGCAGGCGGAGCGGGACCAGGGCCGGCAACCGGGGCTGACCACCGATGAGCGACAACGGTTGAAGCATCTCGAGCGAGAGAACTTCGAGCTGCGGCGTGCGAACGAGATTCTGAAGAAGGCGTCGGCGTATTTCGCCCAGGCGGAGCTCGACCGCCGAGCGAAGTGATGGTGCGGTTCATCGATGAGCATCGCGCCGCCTATGGGGTCGAGCCGATCTGCGAGGTGCTGCCGATCGCCCCGTCGGTCTACTACCAGCACAAGGTGTGGCAGGCGCAGCCCGAGAAGCGCCCGGCGCGCATGAAGCGCGACGAGGAGTTGCGCGGACACATTCGTCGAGTGTGGAACGACAACTTCGAGGTGTACGGGGTGCGCAAGGTGTGGCGCCACCTCGTGGAGCGGGAAGGCCGGAGCGTCGCACGTTGCACCGTGACGCGGCTGATGCGCGACCTGGGCCTGCAGGGCGCGATCCGCGGTCGACGCTTCAGGATCCCGACCGGTTCCGACACCGCGGCGGTGCGCCCGCCGGACCTGGTCGAGCGTCGCTTCACCGCGACACAACCGAACCAACTGTGGGTCGCGGACCTGACCTACGTGGTGACGTGGCGCGGGTTCGCCTACGTCGCGTTCGTGGTCGATGTGTTCTCGCGACGGATCGTGGGCTGGCGAGCGTCCAACTCGCTGCGTAGTGACTTGGCACTCGATGCGCTCGAGCAGGCGCTCTGCGACCGTCCGGTGAGCGAGCGTGAGCGGTTGGTCCATCACAGCGATCGTGGTGTGCAGTACCTGTCGATCCGCTACACCAATCGACTCGCCGAAGCCGGCATCGAGCGCTCCGTCGGTAGCAGGGGCGACTCGTACGACAATGCCCTCGCCGAGTCGGTGATCGGCCTCTACAAAACCGAGCTCATCCGTCGACGCGGTCCATGGAGGGGAGTCGAAGACGTCGAGTTCGCGACGCTCACTTGGGTCGCGTGGTACAACGGCAGTCGTCTGCACGAGTCGCTGGGCTATCTTCCGCCAGCGGAGTTCGAGCAGGCCTTCCACAGTCGTCAGGCCGATGCGGTCGCGACGGCGGTACTCACGTAGCGAGTCCTCCGGAGAAACCGGCGCGGTTCAGCCGTCTTACACATGGACCGCGTGCGAGCCCTCGAGGGCGGGGCCAGCCGCGGAATTGCCTGCGACATTGACCCACGCGATCCTAGGCAGTCCGTCCCGGATGAACTTGAGGCTTATGTCGGGAACGGCCTCGCCGTCCCTGATGCGCTTCATAGCGCAGAGGGGAGATTCGCCGAAGAATGCGCAACGGCACTACGCACCGTTCTAGCCCAAACCTGGATGAAAAACCCCAACTCACGTCAGTGGAAAGAGGGTCTCCCGGTGTTCCTGTGCGGTGGCGGAGCCCGGATGCGCTTCTACAACCGGCTTGTCGGCCATTCAATAGCTCTCC